>JBBQIO010000099.1:0-9171 GCA_038325015.1 Polyangia bacterium | reverse complement strand
TGCACATGCCCCGGATACCCGTGCCCGGCGGAGTGTGGAGTCACAGTCGACAGGCCGGCAAAAAACGCGACCGAATGGGCCAGTGCCAACGGAACAGCCGGCTCGACAATCGGCGCGATGCGCCGCTCGCCAGCGACGCTGAAGCGATGGAGCTCGGTGGATAACGCCGCGCCGAGGTGGGCGGCCGTGCCGCTGAACGTGATCCAGCCGCGGCTCTGCGACACGGCGTCGACCTTGAGTCCGTTGCGTTCCAGCCAGCCGCGTACCCCAGCAATCTCAGCGGCGCTGGCGCCATAGCGCTCGGCAATCTGTTCAGGCGAGAGCCAGTGGTGATATTCGGGCGCGCCCGGCGTCTGTTGGGCGACCAAGAGCTCCTGCCACGCCCGTCGTCGCTCGGGGGATCGCGCCAACACGGCGATGATGTGCGACACCGGCTCGTCGCCGGCCAGCGCTCCGAGATCGATGTGCTCAGCGTCGCGCGTTGCCCAAGGCGGAACGTGGCCACTGAGCCGCACGGCACCGGAAGCGGCCGTCGCAACTCGACCGAATGAAAGGACCCCCACCAGAACGAAAGCGAAATTCGCCCGCATCACCACACCCTATCAAAGCTCGTCGGCTGAAAAAGGCAGCACCTGCCGAATATCATCGGCTCCCAAGAGCAGCATCATTAAACGATCGACGCCCAGGGCCACGCCCCCCGCCGGCTTCATCTGCGAAAGCGCGTTCAAGAAGCGCTCGTCGATGGGATATTCCGGCAGGCGTCTTTTGCGGCGCTCGTCGCGGTCTTGAACCAGCCGTGCGCGCTGCTCGTCGGCGTCGATGAGCTCGCCGAAGCCGTTGCACAATTCGAGCGGCCCGACGTAGGCCTCGAAGCGTTCGACAACGCGCGGATCGTCCGGCCTGTGGCGCGCTAATGCACAGAGCGGCGCGGGCCAATCGCAGACGATCACCGGCCGCGCATTTTTCGTCAGCTGCGGCTCGATACAATCCAAAAACAGCTGAAAGAAAACATCCGAATAGTCGCCGCGATCGGGCACGCGATGGCCGGCCGCGCGCGCTTTGTCGCGCAATTCTAAGGCTGGCTCGTTGCCGTCGAGTTCGATGGCCGCGTAGCGCGAAAATGCGTCGCGCACCGACAACCGATCCCACGGCGGGGTCAGGTCGAGCGATGACGGCAGCAATGGCGATTGCGTCGTTTGCAGATGGCGCCACAGCGCCACGGTCAGTGCCTCGACATCGGCAGCCACCGCCTGCCAGCCATTGTCCGGCGCATCCGAGCGATACCACTCGAGCATGGTGAATTCGGGATTGTGATGATGGCCCGCCTCACCGCGACGAAAGACTTTGCCGAGCGAATAAATACGCTCGAAGCCGCCGGCCAAAAGACGCTTCATCTGATACTCGGGGCTGGTGATCAAATAGGCCGGCCGGTCGGAAAATAGACATGGCTCCTTTAATTCAAAGGCATCGAGATGCAGCTCCAGCCCCGGCGACGGCACCACGACGGGCGCCTCGATCTCGACGAACGACCGCGCCCAGAAAAACTCGCGCATCACGCGCAGCAATTCGCCGCGCGCAATCAGCCGCCCGCGCCGCGCGGCGATGCGCTCGGTTTCGCTCGACCCCATCAGGGAAGACAGCAGACATTGGGCTGAGCGCCGCTGCCGCTCACGCTGCCGGCGCCCTGGTCCAAGACCGGGCAGCTGGTCGGTGCGCTGAGCTCCAAGGAGTACGTCCCCGGCGTGGTGCAGCCGTTGTATTGACCAATTACAGTGTATGCGGTGGCCTTGAGTACAGCCATACCGCTACAGCCCGCACCGGCATACCCAACCAGCATGGCATGGGCCGGCCCCGCCGTCTGGCTGCTGCACGAGCTCGGGCAGCTGCGGGTATCGTCGAGCGTCTCGAACCACGCGCCGTTGTCCGGCACATAGGCTTTGCTGTAGGCCGTCGTCGCGCAGCTGGTCGTCGCCGCAACCAAGACGCAGGCCTTGGCCACCGCCGGCGCACACACCTCGCCGCCAATGCACCCGCCGCCGATGCGTGAGCTGGCGCAGAACTCGTCGGTGCGGACGCCGCTCGGCGGTACCACGGCGGTGCCGGTGACGGCCCCGCAGGTCCACCCCGAGACTTGACCAGTTCCCCACTGATTGGACAGGGTGATAGGACCGCTACAGGAATTGCCGGAGAGCGTGCCGACTGCGGTCGTCTGTGGGCCCGACATGCACGACGCGGTGGTGTTGCTGTTGACCGTCAAGCTGGCCGAGCCACTGATCGGCGCGCTGCAGCCGTCGCAATAAAAGGTCCCCGGGGCCGGGAAATCGCCAAACAGCAGCTGTGCAGTGGCGCTCTTCTGGGGGCACGCCGGCTGGGTCGTGCCGCCGCCGCCGAAGGGAAGCGCCGTGCCGTAGCGCGCATCGAGGACCGCTGGCACGCAGCTGGCCACACTCGCCGGGCAGTCGACTGTGTCTGCACAATCGACCAGGCCATCACAGTCGTCGTCGAGGCCATTGAAGCAGTCTTCGACCGTCGGCGTGCAGGCTGACGCGAGATCGCTCGGCAGGTCGGGTGACGCGCCGTCGGACGATTCGCCGCCGAGGTCGCCGCTGTCGCCAGGAACCGCAAAGTCCCCCGCACCGGTCACGCTCAACATCACGCTGGCACATCCCGCGCTCAGCGCGTCGATAAGGACCCTCCCGTCGCCGACATCGACCCCGTCGAGGAGCGCCGCAACAGTCACACCCACCGCCTCGCCCTTGGGGTATCCGCGGGGAAAATCGACCTCCAGGTTGCCGCTGGCCACGCCCGCCGAATGGGCGATCTTCTGCGCCGCCCCGCTCACCCCGTTGATCGTAACGGCGACCGACAATTGAGTGGCCTCGAGACTAGCGCCCGAGAACGTGACGCGCACGAGCAGCGTGCCGGTTTTACAGCGGCTCATTTCGGTGCAGGCGCAGCTGAGCAGCGCCAACGACGAGCAGTGGAAAAAGCCGCATCAATTACCGTTGACCATGCCCAGCGACGCCGTCGGCGGAACGGTCTTGCTCGTCCCCACGACGACACCCACGATCACGGCACCGACGACCGCGGCTCCGCCGGCGATCACCCCCCACATCCACGGCTTTCGCCGCCGGTGTTCCGGCGTAACCGCGACAGGGACGACGACGACGCGCGTCTCGATGGTCGCAGCGCTCGACGGCAGAGGCATGGCCGGCGACTGCAGCGTCGTCACCGGTGGCGCGGTCGCTAGCTGATCATCGGCAGCGATGGCCAGCTTGAGCTGCCGAATGCGCTCGGCAATCTCGCGTCGGTCGACGCGCTGGTCGGGATAAAGTCGCAGCAGACTCTCGTACAGCTCGACGGCGCGCGGCTTGTTGCCGGCCAGACGATGCGCCTGCGCGGCGTTGTACAAAATGGCCGCATCGGGCCGCAACACGAAGGCCTGTTCGTAGGCCGCCGCCGCGTCGCCATATTTGTGTAGAGCAAACAGCGCCGTGCCGCGCTGGTAGAGCGTCTTGGCATCTTCGTCGGCCCGCGCCATACCGCCGCAAACGAGGAGGCTAAAAAGCAGCAGCCCCAGAAGCGCGAGTCGGCCCATCAGGCTCATGGCAAAACCATGAGCGCGATTCTACCCCTTGACGCGCTCGCAGTATTCCCCCGAGCGAGTATCGATGCGCAGCAGGTCTTTTTCGTTGATGAACAGCGGCACGTTGATCTGCGCGCCGGTCTCGAGCGTCGCCTGCTTCATCGCGCCACCCGAGGTGTCGCCTTTGACGCCCGGCTCGGAATGCTCGACGCGCAGCTCGACGAAGTTGGGTAGCGTCACGCCGATGGCGCGGCCGTTCCAAAACATGACCGCGCAGATCATGTTGTCCTTGAGCCAGCGCCAGTCGTCGCCGATAAGGTTGCCGGCGATCGGCGTCTGCTCGTAGCTCTGCTGATCCATGAACACGAAGTCCTCGCCCTCTTTGAAGAGGAACGACATCGGATTGTCCTCGATGTCCGCGAGCTCGATCTTTTCACCCGAGCGGATGTTGCTTTCGATGTTGCGCCCGGTCAGAAGATTCTTCATGCGCGTGCGCGTGAAGGCCGCGCCTTTGCCCGGCTTGATGAACTGCCGTTCAATGACGGTGAAGGGCTGCCCGTCGATGAGAAGCTTCTGACCCGTGCGGAGCTCGGTTGCGTCGACTGTTGCCATGGGGCGATGGGTTATCGCGCCAGCAGGCCCATTGTCAACAGCGCCTCGACAGGTCCTGTGTCTGGGATTAGATTCCGCGCCATGGCGTACTTCTGTTGGTCCTGCAGCAACGAGCAGCTCTTCGATGTCAAGGTCGGCGTCAAGGTCGGCCGCCGCGACTCCTGCCCGCATTGCGGCGTCGACCTGCACGTGTGCAAGAACTGCCGGCTGTGGGATCCGAACATCCACAACCAGTGCCGCGAGCCCGAGGCTGCCTTCATACGCGACCGCGAAGAAAGCAACTTTTGCGCGCACTTCGACTTCCGCGACGCGAGCGCCCCGAAGGTCGATCAGAACCTCGACAAGGCGAAGGCCAAGCTCGCCGACCTGTTCAAGAACCTCAAATGAGCGAGCTCGGACCAGACGACGCCGACGCCCTCGACCTCGAAACGCGCGAGCTCTGCCCCGATGGTGCGTGCACCGGCGTGGTCGGCGCGGACGGGCGCTGCCGCGTGTGTGGCAAGCTCGGGGAGGCGCCGTTTCGCGGACCGACCGTGAACCTCACGCTGACGCCGGCGCCAGTGCCTTTGCCGGGCCCCGACGTAGATTTTCGCCCGCTCGACTCGACGACACTCGAATCCGACGGGGACTTCGACACCGAACGGCAGCTCTGCCCCGACGGCGCCTGCGTCGGGCTGATCGGCTTCGACGGCCGCTGTAAGGTGTGCGGCCGCGCTTGACTTTGCCGGTCAGGTATCGAATAACAATCCTGACCAATTTGGTCGACAACTCGAACCCGAGCGGACATGCGGCTCTCGACCAAGGCACGTTACGGCGTACGCGCGGTCTTCGACCTCGCCTACCACAATGAGGGCAAACCGGCGCAGGCGCGCGACATCGCCGAACGCCAGGAGGTCCCGCTGCGCTACCTCGAGCAGATCTTCGGCGACCTGCGACGCGCCGGGCTGGTCGCAGCCAAACGCGGGCCGCGCGGCGGCTATCTGCTTGGCCGGCTGCCCGAGGCGATCTCGCTCGGCGACGTGATTCGCGCGGTGCAGGGGCCGATCGAGCTGCTCGGCCCCGAGGATGCCGACGGCGACTCGCCGCGTCCGCGCCGCGCCAAAGTTCGTCCGGTGCCAAAGATGGCCGCCAAGGCGGTCGCCGCGTCGATCTGGCGCGAGCTCGCCGAGCGGGTTAGCGCCTGCTTCGACGCCGTGTCGATCGCGGATCTGTGTGCGCGCGGGCTGGCGCTCGGACTGGCGCGCGGCGGTCAGCCGCCGATGTACTTCATATGAGCCGGCGCGCCCCGACCGTGCCTGAGGCGACCCGGCCGCGCGCGCCGCGCGTCGAGCACATGCTGGAGCTGGTCGGCGGCACGCCGCTCGTGCGCTTGGGCCGGGTGGCCGGCGCCGGCGAGGTGTGGGCCAAGTGCGAGCAGTTCAATCCCGGCGGCTCGGTCAAAGACCGCATCGCCTTGGCCATGATCGAAGCCGCCGAGGCGAGCGGCATCATTACGCCCGGCCGTTCGACCATCGTCGAGCCGACCTCGGGCAACACCGGCATCGGCCTGGCACTGGTATGCGCAGTCAAAGGCTACCCGCTGGTTTTGGCCATGCCCGAATCGATGTCGCTCGAACGGCGCAGCCTCCTGGCGGCCTACGGTGCCCAGCTCATCTTGACGCCGGCCGAACGCGCGATGGAGGGCGCCGTCGAACATGCCCGCCTCTTGTGCAGCAAGAATCCCGACTACTACATGCCGCAGCAATTCGAAAATCGCGCCAACCCCGACGTGCATCGCCGCACCACAGCGGCCGAGCTGGTGGCGCAGCTGGCCGCGATCCATCGTGAACCGAGCGCGTTTGTCGCCGGCGTCGGCACCGGCGGCACCATTTCCGGCGTCGGCGCGGTCTTCAAGAAGCGCTGGCCGAGCTGCAAGATCATCGCGCTCGAACCGGCGACCTCGGCGGTGATCTCCGGCGGGCCGAGCGGACCACACAAGATTCAGGGCATCGGCGCTGGCTTCGTGCCCGGCAACCTCGATCGTTCGGTGCTCGACGACGTCCGCCGCGTGACCGACAAAGAGGCCTGGGAGATGAAGGTCCGCTTGGCCAAAGAGGAGGGGCTGTTGGTCGGCATCTCGTCGGGCGCCAACGCACACGTGGCATGCGCCGTGGCGCGCGAGCTCGGCCCGGACAGCCTGGTGGTGACCGTGATGTGCGACACCGGCGAGCGCTATTTTTCGTTGGCCGAATATTTCACGTGATGGCTGTGACCGTCCGATCGGGGCAGGCTCCGCGCATCGTCGTCGTCGGCATCGGCGGCCTCGGCTGCCCGATCTTGCTGCAGCTTTTGCCGCGCCTTTTTGGCGCGACGTTCGTGCTGGTCGATCCGGATCGCGTCGAGGCCAGCAACCTGCAGCGGCAGATCCTGTTCGGCGACGTCGATGTCGGTCGGCTCAAGGTCGAGGTCGCTGCCGAATACGTGCGCAGCCAGGGTGCACAGGCCGAGCCGCACGCCGTGCGCCTCGACGCCACGACGGCCGAGCTTTTAGCCGGTGCCGACGTGATCGTCGACGGGACGGACTCGCTCGAGACCAAGTTTTTCTGCAACGATCAAGCGGTGGCGCGGGCCATCGCGCTGGTCCACGGCGGCGTCGTCGGCTGGCGCGGCCAGCTCATGACGGTGCTCGGTGACGCGGCCTGCTACCGCTGCCTGTTCGAGGCGCCGCCGACGGCCGACGAGCTGCCACCGACCTGCGCCACCGCCGGGATCGTCGGTGCCTTTGCCGGCTTCATCGGCGGCCGGATGGCCGACGAGGTGCTCGCCGTGCTCGCCGGCACACCAAGACTGGCCGGCGCCATCGAGGTGATCACCGTCGCTCCGTTGGCGCCTCTGAGCGAGCGACTCAACGTTCGTATCCTACCGCTGCGCCGCCGACCCGGCTGCCCGGCGCATCGCCCCCTTCGCCTCACGCCACGACCAGGAGACCCCATGGCCACAGTTCGAATCCCGACTCCGCTCCGCAAGCTCACCGGCGGGCAAGAGGAGGTCACCGTCGACGGACGCACGATCGGCGAGCTGATCACCAACCTCGAAGCCCGCTTCCCCGGCATCAAAGAGCGCATCTGCGACGACAAGGGCGCGGTGCGGCGCTTCGTCAACATCTTCGTCAAAGACGAGGACGTGCGCTTTTTGCAACAGCTCGACACGGCGGTGGCCGACGGCGACGAAGTGTCGATCGTGCCGGCCATCGCAGGCGGCTGAGCCCAGGCCCAAGGCCAGGCCAGGATGATGGCGCGCTTCACGGACAGCGAGATCGAGCGCTACAGCCGGCAGATGGTGCTGGCCGAGGTCGGCGCACGCGGTCAGGAGGCCTGGCGTGCCGGCCACGCCGTGGCCGCCGATGCCGTCGAAGCGCGCTATTTGACCGCGGCCGGTGTCGGTGACGTACGACTTGGCGCCGACCCAGCGGTCGTCGACGTCGCGGCCTCGGCGTTGCGCGCGCTCCACACGCTGCTCGATCTGCTGCGGGTCGGAACGCCCTCGTGAGCGGCGCCTCGACCAGCGCTCTGGCCCACCTGGTCGGAGGCGCTAGCGCCGCTGCCCAAATCGATCGCGCCGTCGCCGCGCGCTCGGTCCTCGATCTCATCGGCAACACGCCGCTGATTCGCCTCGGCTCGATCGAGCCGCGGCCGGGCATTGAGATCTGGGCCAAGGCCGAGTTCATGAACCCCGGCGGGTCGGTCAAAGATCGCCCAGCACTGCGGATGATCAAAGACGGCATCGCCGATGGGCGCCTGACCCCCGGCAAGATCATCATCGACTCGACCTCGGGCAATACCGGCGTCGCCTACTCGCTGGTCGGCGCGGCGCTCGGCTACCACGTGCAGCTGGTCATGCCCGAGAACGTGTCGGCGGCGCGCAAGCAGATCACCAGCGCGTACGGCACCGAGCTCATCTACTCCTCGCCGCTCGAAGGATCGGATGGCGCGATCCTGATGGTGCGTGAGTTGGTGGCCAAAGATCCGGAGCGCTATTTTTATCCCGACCAATATTCCAATCCGTCCAATCCGCGGGCGCACTATCTCGGCACCGGCCGCGAGATTCTCGACGTGCTGGGCGACCGACTGACCCACTTTGTGGCCGGCATCGGCACCACGGGCACGCTGATGGGCGTCGGACGCCGTCTCAAACAGGATCGACCGTCGGTGCAGGTCGTCGCGCTCGAGCCCGACGACGCGCTCCATGGGCTCGAAGGACTCAAGCACCTGGGCTCGTCGCTGGTGCCGGAAATCTGGCAGCCCGAGGGGATCGTCGACCGGACGATCACGATGAACACGGAGGAGGCCTGGGACATGGCCGACCGCGTGGCGGCATCCGAAGGGCTGTTTGTCGGCCACTCGGCGGGAGCCAACGTGGCCGGCGCGCTGCAGCTGGCCAAAGCGATTCCCGACGGCCAAGACGCGTGCATCGTGACCGTGTTGTGTGACCGCGGCGATCGCTACTTTCGGCCGCTCAAGTGGGGGAAGCACTATGAGTGGTAAATCGCCGCTCGCCCTTTCTACAGAAACGCTTGGCGAAATTTTTGCTCACGCGTCGAGCGGCTATCCCGAAGAGGTGTGCGGCCTGGTCGTCGGCGGGCTGGCGCGGCGTTGTGAAAATCGGCAGAACGCGCTGCATGCAGAGGATCCCGAGACCTTCCCACGCGACGCGCGCACGGCCTACAACCTCGGCCCCAAGGACCTGCTCTTCTTGGCCCGCAGCTTCGACACGGCGGAGCCAGTGCGCATCATCTATCACTCGCACGTCGACGTCGGCGCCTACTTTTCCGACGAGGATGTGCGCGCCGCAGCGCCGGACGGCGAGCTCGCCTATCCGGTGGACTATCTGGTCGTCGACGCGCAAAAAAGCGGCGCCAAAGAGGCGCGGCTCTATCGCTTCGAGGCCGGCTCCTTCGTCGAAATCGCTCGTTATCCACGCTGAAGTACTCCGCC
>JBBQIO010000098.1:0-9185 GCA_038325015.1 Polyangia bacterium | reverse complement strand
TGGCGCTCGGCCAAAGAGTCGGCCACCGAACGCTCGGTCTCGTTGAAGCGATAGGCCGCGGCTTCGTCGGGCGCAAGAAGGAGCGGCTTTTGGCCGGTGCGCAAGCGCGTGAAAGCGACCAGCAGGCTGGACCCCAGGTGGGTCGCTTCGTCGTCGCTGTCGGCGCAAATGACCGAGAGCGTGAGGATGGCGTGCGGCTTTTTGAGCGCGTCGCTCGGCTTGAAGTTGTCGCGATAGAAGCTGAGCGCGAGGCCAGGTGGCAGCTCGCTGAAATGCGCCGCAAACCCGAATCCAAGACCGAGCGCGGCCGACAGCTGCGCGCTGAAGTCACTCGACCCGAGAAGCCAAATCGGTGGCAGTGCCACGTCGAGTGGGACCGCGACAGTTTGGCGCGGTGAGTCGCCGGCGGAGGGCAGTCGGCCGTATCTCATCAGCTCGCCCAGGCGCGAGGGGAAATCGTCGGCCGCAAGCGCATCGCGTGAGCCCCGCAGCGCCAACGCGGTCAGAGGATCGGTGCCGGGTGCGCGGCCGATGCCGAGGTCGATCCGACCGGGATAAAGCGCTTCAAGCATCTTCCAGCTCTCGGCCACTTTGAGCGGCGCGTGATTCGGCAGCATCACGCCGCCCGATCCGACGCGAATTCCGCGCGTGGCCGCGGCCGCCAAAGCGACCATGATCTCCGGCGTCGTCGACGCGATGGTCGTCATGTTGTGGTGCTCGGCAAACCAGTAGCGAGCAAAGCCGAGGCGATCGGCGTGCTGCGCCAGCGCGATGCTGCTGTGCATTGCAGATGAGCTAGACGCACCATCGCCAAGCGGAATCAAATCCAGGACGGAAAGCGGAACGCTCATGACGCGAACATAAGTCGTCGAACGGCCGGGTGGCGACGATCCCGGTTGACCTGCGGGCCGGCGCCCGTGTTACGTCCATGGTCGACCGTCGAATCGGTCATCGCGAGGATGGCGGAATTGGTAGACGCGCCAGACTTAGGATCTGGTGTCGAAAGACGTAGGGGTTCGAGTCCCCTCCCTCGCACTCATCGGACACGTCGGCAACCGACCCTGAATATCGCCAGGCCACGCTTCGTCAGCTTGCGGGTGCTGCGCGCGAGCTGCTTCGTGTGCGGGGCGCGGATAATCTAACGAAGGCTCCAGGCCAACGACTGCGCGATCAAGCAACAGGAGCATGCCGAGGTCGAAGCCCATGGCGGGCATCAGACCAAGGCGAGCATTCGTGAAATAAAAGGGGTGGAAGCGGGGGGGCTACTCGGAAGCGGAGCTACTTGGCGTTTTCGTTGGCGGCTTCGGCGGCCATCTTGATCTCGGCGTTGGCCTGTTCGAGCAGCTCCTTGGCCTTCTTGGCGTGGCCACCCATGTCGAACTCATTCGCCGCCTGCGCCGCGGAGATCTTCTCGTACGCTTGCGTCGACAGGTGCTGCGCGGCGGCGAGGTTCGGGTGCTTGCGACCGCTGACATTGTTCATCGGCTTGGCCAAGGCGGGGGCGGCGAGCAGCAGGAAGCTGGCGACGATGATCTTCTTCATGGTGGATCTCCTCGTAGGTTGCGCGGGATGTAGGTTCAAAACGCCGAGCACTCTACTCCTTTCCGGCCCGCGCACTCGGTGAGTCGGCAAATTGCGGTTAAGCTCGATGCCATGAGGTTGACCCGGGCGGCCGCAACGATCTTGCTCATCGCCGGCTGCGGGTCGCATTCCGACCGGCACAAGCTGGTCATGGTCGAGGCGTCGTCGGGTGATGTGGCCGAGCTCGTCCGGCACGAGCAGCTTGCGGCCGCGCCGGCCCGCGTGCTGGTGTACGTCGGCGCGACCTGGTGTGAGCCGTGTCGACGTTTTCACGCCGCCGCAGAAGCCGGACAGCTGGACGGCGAGCTGTCCGGCGTTCGCTTCTTGACCTTCGACCTCGACCGCGACCGGGAGCGGCTGGCGCAGGCAGGGTATCGGCCGGATTACATTCCGCTCTTTGCGCTGCCGGCGGCGGATGGGCGCGCATCGGCGCGCAGCGTCCAGGGCTCGATCAAGGGCGACGGTGCAGTGGGCAATATCGTCCCACGGCTCAGAGGGCTCTTGTCCGAGCAGGCTAAGTAACTGAATTTTAACGCCTATTAAACATTGACAGTAAGTGACAATATACGTAGTGTAGCGTCGCATGGAGGTGGCTGGCTGAATGAGCCTCCCGACGCCCGAAATCTCGAACGCACTCGGTCACCTTCTCGAGGTCAAGCGCCTGTTGCATGGGGCCGACGGCAAAGCCGGCGAGCCCACGCTGCAGCAACGGTTGATTCGCCATAGCTTGGCCGCCGGTCGATCGGCGCTACCGCTGCTCGTGCGGGCGCTCGCCGGAAGCGCGGACGCCGCTCGCCTGGCCGCGGTTGCACTTGAAGAGCTTTCGAGCGATGCGGCGGCGCAGCGTCCGCTGCGGCGTCGGTTGGAGGCCCTGGCGGCCGGCGGAGCCCGCGACGGATCGGCGCAGCGGCGCGCGCTCGATCTCCTGGGGCGCGTCGCACTACTGCCGAGTCGAGCCCCGACCGCAGCGCTCCCTTCTGCGCGCGATACGCGCTCCCAAGTGCGCGAGCTGCTCGATGGGATCAGTGACGACTCCGCGCTCGCCGACACCGTCGATCTGATCGTCGAGCAGATCCCGGAGTCGGAAACGGTGCCCTTCGCCGACGAGCTGCTCCTGCACGGCGGCGAGACCGGCGTGCGCTTGGTCCACGCGCTGGCGCAACGAGCGGCGTGGTCGCCGGCGACGCGCGGCAAGCTGCGCGAGATGGTGCGCGTTGTACTGCTCTCGCCCGACGAGCGCGAAGCCGAGCGGCAGCTCGAACGCGGCCTGGCGTTCTTGGCGCGCCAGCGTCCTCGGGCGGCTCGCGCCCCGCTCGAACGCTTCGTCGAAGCGCGCCCCAATGACGCCTCTGGTCGCAGCGCACTTGGCGTGTGCCTGCTTGAGCTCGGCGACGAAAACAGCGCCGCCGCCCAGCTCGAGCAAGCGACCCGGCTCGAACCTGCCGAGGCGTTGCATCGCTGGAACCTGGCCGCGGCGGCCAAGCGCGCTGAACGCTTCGGTGGCGCCTATCTTGCCCTGCGCGACTACCTGACGCTGCTCGATCGCGAGGAGGGTGCCGCTGAGCGACGCGCCGAGGCGCGCCGCTATATTTCGGCCTACGAAAGCTCGCTCGACGAGCGCAAGGTCGGCGGGGCCCTCGATTTGGTGGTGCGCGGCGAGGAGCAATTCGCGCGGGCTTATGCGGCGCTGATGGAGGGGCGCTCGCAGGAGGCGGCCGACGGGTTCGAAGAGGTGCTCGCGGCGGCGCCCGCGCACCACCCGTCGTGGGGCAATCTCGGGTTGGCCTATCTGCTGCTCGACCGACGGGCCGAAGCGCGTCGCTGCCTCGAGCGCGCCCTCGAGATCGAGCCCGCCTACGCGCCGGCACGCCGCAACCTCAGCCTGCTCGGTTTGTAAGGCCCAGGAACGGCCGTCGGGCCTGGCGGTTCGCAAATGTATTGCTTCCGCAGCGCGTTTTCGGCTACCGATCCCCGGGAAAGCCGAGGTACTGCAATGCGGAGAGTTGCATTTTTGGGGTTGTTATCGTCGCTGGTTGGGACGGGTTGCATCGCCACCACGTCGCTGGAACATCAGCGGGCTTCGGTGCGCAACCTCAAGACACTCGGCCTGGAGCAGCAGGAGACCGAGGGGGTGGTCATCCTCGTCGATCCGATCACGACCGGCAACTGGCGCGAGCAGCCCGACGTGGCGATGCACATGCTGTTTCAAGAGAGCGGCACGGGCACTTCGCCGGTGGCAATGGGCTCGACGATGGCCGGGGCCGCCACCGCGACCTCCACGAGCCAGACCGTGCGCGACGATACGCTGGCGTTGGTTCCGCTGCCCGCCTTTCGCGTCGAGGTGCTCAACCGTAGCAAGCAGCCCGTCGTCCTCGATCCCTCGAAGTGGACGATCAGCGACGGGCAGGGCAGCGTCGCGGGGATTCTCGACAACGATGCATTTCGCAAAGAGGTCGAGCGTGTCGTGTGGCAGCGCCACCGCAATCTGTATGACCTGGGTCAGTCCGAGCAACTCTCCGCGCTGCGCCAGGCGCTCACGCAGGTCTCGCTGATCGGAACCGGACGCACGCTCGGGCCGGGCGAGCAGTGGCAGGGCTTCGTGAGCTACGACCTGTATACCGACAAGCCGGTGACGCAGCTCAATCTCAGCTTCGCCGGCACCCGGGTTGGCGATCAGCCCGACGCGCCGCTGAAATTCGCTTTCGCTACTGAGAAGCGGCCGATCCGCAAGTGCCCCGTGGAGGGCGAGGTCGCCTCCGTCCTCGGGGTCTGCAAGTCCGACATCGAAGGCTACGATCCGGCCTCCAACGGTCCGTGCATCCAAGAGACGCGCGCCTACAACAACAGCTTGCGAACGCAGCTGTGGATCGCCAGCTCACCCGTCGCGGACAGCGATCTTTATCGCACGTTGCAGTCGCAGGATGCCTCGCGCAAGCTGACCAATCGCGGACTGAAGCTGCGCAGCGCGGGCTGGGCGGTCGTCGGTCTGGGCCTGATCGCTGCGGTGGTCGCGGTGGTGGCGATCATCCAAAAGGGACCACGCCTTGACGCGCCGATCGGCCTGTCGGGGTTGGCCATCTCGACGGTCGGCTGGGGCCTGGCGTACAAGGGGCAGACCCTCATTCGACAGGGAATGCAGAGCTACAACGAACTGTCCGAGACGTCAGGAGTATGCGCGCCAGTCTGGTAGCGAGTTACCTCACGGCAAGCTGAATCACGCTGCCCAGCACCGACAAGAGGAGCGCGGTCAGCTCGGCTCTCTCGGTCGCGCGCCCCTCCACCCACTCGACGCTGGTCGCCTCGACGAAACCGACCCAACCGCGCAGTGCCAGCTGCACCAGTGGCGTCACGCCGCTCAATCCCATCGGCCAGCCGCTGAGCAGACGCTCGATCAGCGCCGTGCGCGTCTGGTCAACGATCCGCGCGATGACTCGATCGTGGCCGCCGCCGCTGCCCAAGAGGGCCGCATAGACCACGCGATGCGCGTCGACGTAGTCGAGATACGCGTCGAGACCGCGTCGCAGACGATCG
The DNA here is from genome assembly GCA_038325015.1 of Polyangia bacterium. Lineage (GTDB taxonomy): Bacteria > Myxococcota_A > Polyangia > Palsa-1104 > Palsa-1104 > JBBQIO01. The sequence goes on along the minus strand of JBBQIO010000098.1, from coordinate 4,073 downwards.
ACCGGAGGTAGGTTGGGGTCGGGGTTGGTCGCCGCCAACAGCTCGCGCGCTCCCTGCCGGACGACTGCGATGTAGAAGCGCCGCTTGGTCGGAAAGTAGTGATAGAGCAGCCCCTTGGAGATGCCGGCCAGGCGGGCCACGTCGTCGATCGAGACGGCGTCGTAGGCGCGGCGCGAGAATTCCTGCACGCCGAGGTCGAGCAGTTGGCGACGGCGATCGGCGAGCGCCAAGCGGCGGCCTGGGGTGGCGGGGCGCACGCGTGGCGTAGGTTTCTTGGTTGCGCGGAGCGGACCGCCCGTCTTCGTCACCGATCCACAGTAGAGGCTTGTTGACTCTGATTCAACAAGGAACTACAACTTGACCAACGGCTTATTGAACAGGAGTCAACGGTGCAAACACAAGCCAGAGCCAGAGCCACAGCCACAGCCACACGCGACGCGCAATCGGTGCCGGTGCCGCGCTCCCCTGAGCTGCTCTTCGACGGCGAGTTTCCGCGCCACTGGCTGGGCGGCGACGCCGTCGCCACGCACCTCATCAACGCCGTCAACCTGCTGTTTCCGGCCGGTGAGCGCTACTTCGTGCGCAGCGTCAATTACTTCTTGCCGCGCCTCAAAGACGAGGGGCTGCGAGCGCGCGTGCGTGGCTTCTTCGGTCAGGAGGGGCGGCACGCCCAGGCGCACGAGCGCTTCTTTGCGACGCTGGAGGCGCAAGGCTACGGCGTCAATGAGTTCGTCGCGTGGTACGAGCGGATCTTCCTGCGCCTCGAAAAGCTGCAGTCGGCCGAGCTCAACCTGGCGGTCACCGTCGCGCTCGAGCACTACACCGCGATCATGGCCGAGAACGCGCTGACCGAAGATATTCTCGACGCTGCAGATCCGACGATGCGACGCCTGCTTTTGTGGCACGCCTGCGAGGAGATCGAGCATCGCTCGGTGGCCTTCGACGTGCTCGCCGAGATCAACCCGAGCTATCCGCTGCGCGTCGGCGGCATGATCGTGGCTACGCTCGGGTTAGTCGGCTTTTGGGTGGTCGCGATGCGACGCCTGTGGGCGCGCGAGAACATTTCGCCACGCGATGCCCGAGCGCGGCTCGGTGCGCTCCACCGGCGCCATCCGGTGTTGCGACGCGTGTTCTGGAACGGCATTCGCACCTATTTGCGGCCCGGCTTTCACCCCGCCGAGCGCGACACCTGGCCGCTCGCCGAGCGCTGGCTGGCGGCCGAGGGGCTGCTGTAACTTCGCCGCGCCCGACCTGTGACGGAAACCACTGGTATCGCGGCGCTTCCGAGGCAATAAATACCCATGTCTCGTCGCGCCCTCGTCCTGGCTGTTGCCGTTGGTTTGACGCTGCCGACGGCGGCACGTGCCGACGCTGCCTGTCGCACCGTCGAAGTCCAGTTCGAGCCGGTGAGCAACCTCCAGATCGCGGTGTGGTTTGAGGATGCACAGGGGCACTACGTCGACACCGCCTACGTGACGCGCTTGACCGGCACCTTCGGGCTCGCCAATCGGCCCGGCAATCACCTGTTCAAAAGCGATTTTCGCTTTCCGTACGGACGCCGCGACATGGTGCTGCCGGTGTGGGCCCACGCGCGCAACCATCCCTATGGCCGGGTGACCATGGGCGGCGCCGAAGGCAACACGGTGGCCAGCTGCGAAGCCAAGGGCGGAGCAACAACTGACTGCGACGACAACTCGATCGGTTACCACTTCGGCGTCAGCTCGCCGGAGCCGTTTTACTGCTCGCCGCAAGGTGGCGTGACGTCGAAGGTCGGCGGCGTCGATGTCATCTCGTGCGCATCGGCGTTCTACGGCTCTAAGGGCGCGTACGTCACGGCGCCGGCCTACTCGCTGTACCCGCCGCGCGCCGATCTCGACAGCTTTGTCGCCGGTCACGATGGCGCCGACGCGATGGCCTTTTCGTCGGTCAACGACCTGGGCGCGATCTCGGGCGCAACGCCGGCCGGAAGTCAGCTGATCGCCCCCATCCATTGGACGCCGCCGGCGGACGGTGCCTACGTGGTCAAGGTCGAGCTCAGCCTGGAGAGCGATTTCAACGCGACGTGGAACAAGCCGTCCTTCCCCGACGAGCACTCCGAGCTCGCGGGCTATGGTCACAGCTTTCTCGGTCAGCCGTCGGTGGTTTACGCGGTGCCGTTCACCGTCGGCGCGACGGCGGCGACGGCTAGCGCCAAGAGCTACGTCGGATACGGCGACTGGGATGGCGCGACCGGAACGCTCCATGCGACCGATTCGACCATCACCAACAGCCCCGGCTCAGGCGCCGGCCGATTGCTCGACGTGACCGAAGGGGCGACCACCTGGCGCGTGCAGGTGCGGACATCGCCGACGTGCGGCGGCACGGACGGCGGCACACTTTCCGACGGCGGCACGGTCGACGGCGGGCCGATCTGCATCGCGCCGCTGCCGCCGACGGGTCTGGTCGCGACGCCCCGGCCGACCTCGGTCGATCTCAGCTTCGCGTCAGCCACCACCGGGACGCCGACCACCGGTTTCGAAGTGCGCTACGCGAGCCAGCCGATCAACGACGCCAACTTCGAGCAGGCCAACCCGAGCTCCACCCTGCCGCCACTGCCCGGCGCGCTGGGCACCCTGGTCGACACGTCGATCACCGGCCTACGCTCGCAGCAGACGTACTATGTCGCGGTGCGCGCGGTTTCGAGCTGTCAGTCGTCGTCGTCGGTGGTTTCGACGAGCTTCACCACCAAGGCGGCGCAGTTCGCCACGCTGCACGGCTGCTTCATCGCGACCGCCGCCTACGGTACGCCGCAGGCCGCGCAGATCGACGTCTTGCGCCGGTTTCGCGATCGCGCGCTCTTGCCGACACCGCTCGGACGGATCGCCGTCGCTGCCTACTACGCACTGTCACCACCGGTGGCCCGAGCTATCACCACCGATGAGCACCTGCGCGCCGGTGCCCGCACGATCGTCCAGCCGATGGTCGACATCGCACGGGCGGTCGAGCGCGCTTCACAACATCGCCGTTAGTCGTCTTGCGCCAGGTCAGGGTTTGGGCGAGGATGCGCCCCGCGATGAAATGGCTTTTTCTCGTCGGTGCGTGTGTTGTGTCGAGCGGACTTTCGGGATGCGCGCGGGTCAAGCCGTATCAGCGCGAATATCTCTCTGCGCGGCCGATGGACCCGACCGCCGAGGCCGGTGAAGATCGCTTTAGCCAGCATTGGCAGGAGTCGCGCGAGGGCTCGTTCGGCGGCAGCGGCGCGGCGGGCGGCGGGTGCGGTTGCAACTGATGGCTCGGCTCGGCCTCGTGATCGCGGCGCTGCTCGCGATCTGCCCGTCCGCACGCGCCGACAGCGTCGTGTTCGGCGGCAACTACTGGCGGGACCGCAACACGCGCGTGGTTCAGCCGGAGGTCGAGCTCACCAAAGAGCTGCCGACCGGAACCATCATCAACGCGCACTACCTACTCGACACCATCACCAGCGCGTCGGTGGCGGCGGGAGCCATTCGCGATCAGCCGTTCACCGAGCTGCGCAACGAAGCCGGCTTTCACGTCGGCCAACGGCTGCGGGCGGCGACCCTCGGCGCCGGCTACACCTACTCGGGCGAGTCGGACTATTCGAGCCATCTGGTCGACGTTTCGGGCGCGGTCGATCTGTTTCAAAAGACGACCACGCTGACCCTGGCCGCGGTCTACGGCATCAACTCGATCGAGGCGCGCATGGGCCCCGCGATCTTCACCCACGCCGGCGGCCTGCAGACCTTCACCATCAACGCCGGTTGGACGCAGATCCTGACGCGCACGCTGTTCGGCGATCTGTCCTACTCGCTCGGCGTCCTCGGCTTCGGCGACAGGATCGGCCACGTGACGGGGACACCCACGTCGAGCACCGGCTTTCAGTCCAACCCGTACCGCACCGCCGTCGTCGAGGGGCAGGCCGAGCGCGAGAGCGTGCCGTTTCAGCGCATCCGGCAGGAGGTCGCCCTGGATCTGCGCTGGTACCTTCCGACGCGCTCGAGGTTGACGCCGTACATCGTCATTCGCCCCGGCTTTCGCTTCTACTGGGACGACTGGGGGCTCACGAGCGAGACGCC
>JBBQIO010000097.1:0-9195 GCA_038325015.1 Polyangia bacterium | reverse complement strand
CGACACGGACGAGCTCGTGGCGCGCTTCATTGACGCGGCGCGGGCCGATGGCTGGCGTGTCATCATTCAAGCGGGTTGGGCCGCGCTCGGCGGGCCGCAGGCCACGGATGTGTTGATCGTGGATGAGGTCGACTATGCGTTGCTCTTTCCCCGCTGCGCGGCGCTCTTCGTTCACGGGGGCGCGGGCACCATCGGAAACGCTCTGCTGGCCGGCAAACCGATCGCGGTGCTGCCGCTGGTGGCCGATCAAGTCGCGTGGGCACAGGTCGTGGAAAAAACCGGCACCAGCGTCGGTACCATCGATCCGCGCCAGGGCGGCGCCAAAGACTGGGACGAAGCTATGCGTCGTGCACGGGATGCGTCGGTCGTGGCACGGGCCGCAAAGGTGGCACAAATCCTCGCTGCCGACGGCGGGTTGACCGCCGCTTGCGTGGCGCTGGAGGGCCAAATTCGTTAGCCCCCAGGCCCAAATCATTAGCCGCTTACGCGGGACGGCGGTCGAATCGCGACGACCGACTCGTGACCGTCAGGCCAAGGCGGCGTTGAGCGAGATCTTCGTGCCGGCCAGCGCTTTGGAGACCGGGCAAGCCTTCTTCGTCTCCTCGGCAATGGTGTGAAACTTCTCCGCATCGATTCCCGGCACCGCGACGCGCGTGGTCAGCGCGATCGCTGTGATCGTGAAACCTTCACCATCCTTTTCCAGCTTCACCGCGGCCGAGGTCTGGATGCTGGTCGGAGCGAGGCCGGCCTTGTTGAGGCTGCCAGCAAGCGCCATCGAGAAGCAGCCCGACAGCGCGGCGCCGATAAGCTCCTCGGGATTGGAGCCCGGCTGCCCTTCGAAGCGTGAGCCGAGCGAAAATGGCGCCTCCGCAGCGTGCGCCGGTTTCATACCGCCCTTGCCGTCGCGAATTCCGCCGTCCCAATGCGCGCTGCCATTGCTGGTGCTCATGTGTAGTCTCCTTGGAAGGGCCCACTTGACACCCGGAACGCCTCCCAGGCAATAGGTTGGCGAGGCGTTCAGTTGAACCTGTCGACTGGATCGATCGATCGGATCGATCGAACGGATAGCCACAACCGCTAAAGCGGGCCGTGCAAGAGCAGGTGCGATGGGAGCGCCTCGTGCGGCTTTTGCTGCAGGGTGAGCTCGACGTGACCGATGTGCAGCGTCACGGTGGCCACGCCGCTGCCTTTGGCGTCCAGGGCCAGACGCGGCAGGCTCGCGGCGACGTAGGCCAGCAGCGTCAACGGTATGAAGCGCTTGACCGCCAGCGGCTGGATTCCCATCGTCGTGAGGTCGGCGCTCCAGCGGCGAGCTAGGAGCTCTAGCGTGACCTCGCCGCGCACGCGACCATGGAGCACCTCGGCATCGCACTCGCGCAATCGCAAACGCCCGCCGCCGAGTCGGTAGCGCGCCGACGCCTCGCGCGCCTCGATGCCGTCGAAGTGCAGCTCGAATCCCCGCCCCTGCCCCTCGATCACTACGTCGCTGAAACGACCTTTGAGCTGGGCGGTCGCGGACGGATTGCCGCCGATCCAACGTCGCGACGGAAAGAGGGCCAGAATTTTGCCGCCGTGGCGCGCGTCGACCGCGAGGTCTACGCCGCGATCTTGGCCATAGAGATCCGTGAGCTTGCCGTCAAACGCGATCTCGGCCCCGAGGCTGCGGCTCGATCCGCGAAAGACCATGTCGCCACGGCTCGGCTCTGCTGCGTGAAAGTCCGTGGCCACGAAGTGATCGAGGGGAAAGCTGTAGCTCGCGGCACGCACGACACCGGTCGGCGCCACGATGCGCCGCACGGCATAGGTGAAGGCCGGCCGCCCCGGCGCTTGCTCGGCGGCGAATGATGAGTAGCGCAGGCTCTCGTCGTGCATCTCGAAGTGGTCGATCTCGGCCGACCATTTCGGAAAGGCCATCCGGAATTGGCCGTCGCGAATCGTCGATCGTTCGACCGTCAGAACCATGCCGCCGCCGCGGTCAGGCTCGGGCCGGCGCCGCCCGAAGGCTGCGACCAGGTTGGCCCGACCGTCTTTGAGCGTCTCAATCCGACAGCTCACCGCGTCGACGATTGCGTCGACCAGCACGAGCTCCAGATCCGGTCGGCCACCGGGGAGCGCCGCGCGGAGCTGCGCCCAGACCAGCCGATCCAGTCGGATTCCCGTCTGAACATGGGTCGCGGCAATGATCAGACCCCCCTCGGGATCCCAGATGCTGACGTCGTTCACCTCGACGCGCAGTGGCGGTCCCCAGAAGAGTGAGCGCAGCGCCGGCAGCCACGGATAGTCGACGCGCGCGATGGTGAAGGCTTGATGCGCCGGCCCGCCTTGACCGGCGAGCGGCTTCGAAATCCAGCGCGAAATGCTCCGCGCGGCGCGCTCGTGATTCCACGTGGATTGAATGATTTTACTGGTGACCAGGACGAGGGCGACGAGCGCAACGATGCCGATGAGCGCGCGCCAGAGCCAACGATAAGAGCGAGAGTGAGTCGTGCGAATGGGGCGACCTCGCGACGCGGACGTGCTCAGGCCTGCTCAGGCCTGTGCGTCGGCCGGCTGAATCGTGTCGAGAATCTCGGTGAGCGCCTTCTTCTGTGCCGCCGGTTGATTCGGATCGCCGTACCCCACGGCCAGCACACCCTTGCCGCTGGCGTCACGCAGGTAGAGTGAAAACCACTCAACCGGACGACCGCCTTTGAGCGCCGAGCCGCCCAGCGCCTGCCCCGTGAGCCCGTGCTGCTGAATCGCTTTGAGCGGATGCGTCACTTGGGCGTCGGTCAGGATCTTATTCAATTCGGCCATCAGGATTTTCTCCTCAGGCCCCGCCTCGGCGGCATTGTCGACGGCAACCAGCTCAATCACGATGCCGGTGGCCTTCGAACGGACCACGACTGCCCGATTTTCCTGCTCGCCCCTCTCCCACTCGATGGGGACGGCAAACTTGATATTGGCGTTGGCAAATACTTCCCACTTTACCGACCCGTTCGACGGATGCGCGCCGTGCGTCGACTGGCTCTGCCCGATGTATTTGTGCGTTTCCAGCCACTGCGTCAGCTCTTGAGCCGTGACCGGGTTGATCTGGTCGAGATTCGCCGGAAGCATTGTCTTCAGCGCGCTCAACGCCGCCTCAATATCGTCCCCCTTGCCACCGCCGGAATCCTTGCGAATTTCCGACAGGCTCTGCTCAAGCTCGTGCTGACGCGCCTCGATCAATGCGCGAACGCCCTGGCCATGCTTTTCGGTGGTCGTGTCGGGGGTGGTCTCTGGGCTCATCGGATCTCCTTGCGTGCAATGGTGAATTTTGAGGGAGTGAGTGATCCCCGGGACCCACTGCGAGGGTTGTGCCGGAGTTCTGAGCACCGCGGCTTAGATCGCAGGCCGCGGACCCGAAAAATTCGTGGCATTTGTGTCAGGCGTGGCGATTTGGTGCCACCTAGCCGTCCAAATAGCGGAGTGCCTCGGCTTCGTCGCTGAATATCGACCGCGCCCCGGTCAACCGCTTGACCTGCAGCTTGCCCACGGCACTCCCCACCAGCACGGCAACGCGCGTAAAGTTGCGCCGCAGCTCGATACTGATTTGACCCGACGCGCTCTCGAAGTCGTCGTCATTGCGGCCGCGGCCATTGCGCAAATCCAAGAGCGCCTTTTTTCCGGCCAGCCGCCGCAACGGCGCCACCAGCTCGCCGAAAATGCGGCGCACCTCGACTAGATCCTTGGGCATCGGCTCGGCCGTGCGCGTGATTCGCACCAACCCGAGTGCCTCGTCGAGCTCGATCTGGAAATGGCTGCTTCCGAGGGCCATGCTCATTGGCTCGCTAGTTCGATGTGGCGATGACGTTGATGTGGCGATGACGTTTACGATCTTGCTCTGGTCGGCGTCAGCGTCGCATAGCCGTCCAGTCAGGACAAGCCTCCGAGCTCGCCTCAGCGCGTGAGGAGCGTGAAGCGACCGATGCGCGCCCAAGGACGATAGCCGCGCCGCAGCAACGAATCCTCGGGTCCGGTGACCGCTGTCGTGACGAAAAAACGCGGCGGGTGGCTGTCGAGAAAATTTTCGTCGGCGGTGACGTCACTGGCGAAAACACGTGCCGGCGATTGCAGTCCACTGAGCGCGTAGATCGCCGGCTCGCGACCGCGCACGTAGAGCATGTCGCCAGGCTGAGCGAGGGCGGCAATTCTGCGGCTCAGAAGCTCTTCATCGCGATAGACGTAATCACGCTCGCCGACAAAAGCCGGGTAGAGATAGGCCTCACGATCGATCGTTCCGCGCGCGTGTTGCCAGAAGCGCACCGTCTGCGTCCGATAGCTCATTTGCGGATTGCTGCTCCACGGTGGCGCGGCAACGTAAAACAGCGCCACCAGTCCGATCGCGGCCAACGTCGGCAGCACCTTGGCGATCGCGCCCAGCGCGAGAATCCCCTCGGCGGCGCACAGCGCGATGAACGGCACGGCGAGCACGAGCTGGCAGGACTCGAAGCTCCCTTGAATGAGAATGGCCAAGAGCGCCGTGAGCAGCGAAACCGGCGCCACGACGACAAACCAGCGAGTGACGGGCTTGCTCTGTCGACTACGCAAGAGGAGCCCGACGACGAACAGCGCGCCGGCGGCCGCTAGCGCAATCCAGTTGCGTCGGCTCCAGCTCTCCATCGCAGCGAGCGCGTGTCCCTCGGTCGGCACGTGCGACGTGATGCAGCTCCAAAATGAATGCAAACCGTGGCGGGTGAGAAAATAGGCGACGAAAAAACCCAACGGCTGAATCAACCCGACGACGTAGGCCACCGGAATCTCCACGATGGTCGGCCATTTTTCCGGCTCCGGCCGCTCGGCTAGCGCCAACGCCAGCAGCTGCGCAACCAAAACCGGCACAAACAGGAGGGCCTGCGGCTTTAGAATCACCGCGGTCCCGGTCCACAGCCCGGTGACGATCGAGGAATGCCGGCGATTCTTGTCACCCGAGACGGTGTATTGCGCGAGCATCAAGCAGATTGCGCACCAGATATCGGCATTGGCCGAATCCCAGTAGTCGACGAACGTGAAATAAAATCCCACGGTGGTGAGAACCACAGGCCCGACCTCGACGGCCGTCAACCGCCGACGCGCAGCCGCTTGGGCAGTCCCGAGCCCGGCACCGAGGAGAACGATCAGCTCGAAAAGGCGAATGGACCATGAATGCACACCGAAAAACAGATTCGCCATGAGGTAGACGAAATGGATCCCCGGCATACGCGGATCGAACGAGTCTTCGTAGGGAATGACATTGTGCTGCCACCACTCCCGCGCGACATAATAAGAGGCTGCCTGGTTGCGACCGAGCGGATATCCCAAGCTGGGCAGCGCGTAGAAGACGGCCAGCACCAAGAGCCCGGTCAGCCACAGTCGTTCTGGCCAGAGATTTTTCTTGGCACGCGCCATCCCTAGTCGCCCTAAGGCTCAGCCACGCGCGTAGGCGATCTGACACAGGCTCAAATCTTTGGCGCGAAATACGCCGGCCAGGCACGTCAGGTAAAAATGCCACATCCGACGAAAGCGCTCGTCGAACCCTGCCGACAGTTGCCCCGACTTGAGCTCGGGCCAATGGCGCTCGAACCGCTCGTCCCAGGCCAACAGCGTCGGTGCGTAGTGCTCGCCGATGTCCTCAACGGTCGGCCGGGCGGCAAAGCTCTGCGCGGTCGCGGCACGCAACTGCGCCAGCGAAGGTGACACGCCATTGGGAAAGATGTGACGATCGAACCACTCGTTGCAGACATATTGCGAAGTCGCTGAGATGAAGGCCTGAATCACGAAACGGCCGCCCGGCAAGAGCACGCGATGAACGATCTCCATGTAAGGGGCGAAGTTTTTTGGGCCGACCGCCTCGATCATCTCGATCGACGCCACCTTGTCGAACCGCCGGCCGAGCGACGGCAGCTCGCGATAATCGAGGAGCGCAAACTCGACGCCCGGAAGAGCGGCGCAGCGCTCGCGCGCCATCCGCCAGTGCATCTGCGAATTGGTGATGCCCAAGACGCGCGCGCCGTAGTTTTCGGCGGCAAACTCCGCCAAGCCGCCGAAGCCACAGCCGATATCGAGCAGCGTTTCGCCCTCCTGCAACTCCAGCTTGTCGCAGATCATGCGCAGCTTGTTTTGCTGCGCGGCACCGAGCCCATCCCCGTCACGCCAGTAGGCACACGTGTAGCTCATCGTTTCGTCGTCGAGCATGCGGCGAAACAGCTCGGGGGTCTTGTCGTAATGGTGCTGCGCCACCCGCGGCGCGCGCGCTCGCGACTGGCGGTTGGCGAGGCGCCCCCACGCGTTGCGCAGATGGTATTTCCAGCCGCGCTCGAACGAGCCCTTATCAGCTGACGAAAAGAGGCGAAACAGGAGCTCGTCGATGGCAGGACAGTCCCATTGGTCGTCCATGTAGCTCTCGCCGAGCTCGAACGACGGGTTGATGGCCAGGCGACGATAAAAAGCCCGATCTTTGACCTGAATGTCCCACGGGCGCGCGCCGCCGATCTCGACGTCGCAGCTGGCAAACGTATCGCGAACGATGCGCTCTGCAACGCGGTCGACGATCACGCCGCGCCTCTGATGCACTCGGATGGAACGCGGCTAATCATGCGAGGGTCTGGTCACGGCGCCGCGGCGGTGGCGGGACTGTCGCCGGGTTGCCCAGCAAAAGGGTGGCTCAGCTTGTTCCACAGCGCCGTGATCGCCTCGAACATGGAGCAGGTGTTGTAGGGCAGGCCGTGATCTGTGCAGAACTGCTGCACCTCGGCCGAGATGACCGGATAGTTGCGACGCGGCATGGTGGCGAAGAAGTGATGCTCGATGTGAAAGTTCAGGCCGCCGGTGAACCAGCGCGCCAGCGGTCCGCGCTCGCGCAGATTTTGCGTCACGTGCGTGACCCAGCGGGCAAAGCTGGAGTCCCATTTTTCGGCGATCGGCCGATGAAAATGATTCAAGCTCGCGGTCAGCGACAAGAGATATCCGGCGACCATGACCGGCAGCAGCAGCAGCACCAGATGATCGGCAAACAGCACGCGCGCCAGACCCCAGCGCAAGACCACCCACATGATGCGAAACCAATCGCCGTTCCGCAGCCGCGTATAGATGGCGCTGCCGAGAAAAAACGGCAAGGTCAGCGGCAAAATGACGAGAAACCAGAACCAGGCCTGCACGGCGACGAAGCGCGGCGAGCTGCGTTTGAGCATCTTGTGGTGCCAGACCACGGGGCCGGTATCGAGCGCCTGATCGGCATCGATGACATTGGTGAAGCCGTGATGAATGCGGTGGACGATGTACTGATAATCGAGCACCGGCGTGCCGACGAAAAAGAGCGAAACCCACTCGCCCCAAAAACGGGCGCGCTCGCGCTTGGCGAACACCGAATCGTGGCAAACATCGTGCACCCAATAGATGACGTTCAGGCGCGCCACGACAAACAGCACGAACGCCAGCGCTACCGAGATATGAATGCAAAACCAGGCCAGGCTCCACAGGCCAACGCCGCGCACGATATCGAACAGGAGCCAGCGCGCCTTGTAGTGAAACATGCCGCGCTCGGACAACCGCTTCCACATCGTGCGCAGATCGCGGTCGATTGGATCGAGCGTCGCGGCGTCGATCTCGCCGACCCGCAAATTTTTGGGCAGCTTGGGCAGGCGCCCCTGCACGCCGTGCGCATTGATCAGCGGCAGCGTCGCGTCACTACCGGCCAGCTGAATGATCTCTTTTCCGCCCGGATGGGCGGCGGCGAAGCGTGAGATATCCAGCACGTCGTCACCGACGACGATGAGCTGTCGTTGCTGCACCTCTTCGAAGGAGATTGAGCTCAAGCGACCTCCCGTTCGGCGGACGCCAGACGTGATCCAGACTGCACGCCGGCCGACTCGGCCGCGAGCCGCGCGGCCATCCCGCGGGCCAGCTCCGCGACGCGCGCCATGGTGGCAAACGACAGGACTTCGCCGATCAAGTAGGCGCCGGTGCGGCCCTGCCAGCGCTCGATCCACTGCAGCCCGCCGCTCTGCAAAAAGCGCGTGCGGAAGTGGGGGAAAAATTGCCAGCGGCGCGACGCACACACGCGCACCAGACGCCCGCCCAGCCGCGCCATGTCGGCGCCGATCCGCTCCGCGCATTGATCATCGGAGAGCGAGGCGGGGGCAAACAGATGAAACACGTAGACGTCCTGATCGGGATAGCGCTTGACCCACGCCATCGGGTGACCGGGGCGATCGCGCGCCATATTCTCGTCGAGATAGCCGACCGACGCGCGGCCCGAGTCGAGCCCAGCGATCTGGCAGGCGAACGTCGCATACGGGTAGCTCTCGACCTGCGAAAACCAGCCGCGCTCCTCGTCGGTAGCGTCGAGGATGCGCAGCGCGTCCTTCGGGTTGATCGTGATCACCAGACGGTCGAAGTGCTCGGTCGCGCCATTCGAATCGAGCCTGACCCCGTCGGCGCGGCGTTCGATGCGCGTGATCGGCGTCGCGACCCGCACGTCGAGCGTCTTAGCGAGCCGCTCCCAGATCGGCTGCGTGCCGCCCTGCCACATGATTGCGGGCGTGCGCGCGAGATGGAAAAAGGTCCGCGGTCGAAACAGATTGGCGTAGAGCAGTGCCGGGATTTCGTCGTCGAAGCCGTAGCCGTAGCCGGTGCGATAGGCGAGCGTGCGACGGTTCACCGCGTGTAGACCGTGACGCGCGACCAGCTCGGACCACGGCTGATGCAGAAGGGCGGGCGCGCGATGAAGCCCGCTACCGTCGACGCCTTTCCAGGTCGCATGTAACAGCATGTAGCGCGCGGCTTGCATCAACACCGCGGGCAGCTCACGCCAACGATTCAGCGCAACCTGGGTGCCTCGCGCAACGCTGTAGTGACGCTCTTGGGGAAAGCGAACGGTCTTTACGCCGACCGCGTCGCTCGAGCGCGTGACGTCGCGATAGTCGTGAGCGATGCCCATCGTTGCACCCAGATCGTGCGGCCGGCCGTCGACGTCGACCGTGCACGATTTACCGCCGACGCGCGCCTCGCGCTCGAACACCACCACCCGGCCATAGCCACGCTCCTTGAGCGCCGCGGCGAGCGTGAGCCCGGAGACGCCGCCGCCGAGAATCGCTACCGACGGGCTCACCCCTCGACCGCGCCCGTCGCAGCACCCACCGCGCTTGCACTTTCCGGGATCCACAGCTCTCGCTGCGTGCGCTCGGTCGGCAGCTCGAC
>JBBQIO010000096.1:0-9250 GCA_038325015.1 Polyangia bacterium | reverse complement strand
TTGCGAATAATCTAGAGTGACGTCAGCGGTTCCGTATGCCACGTAGAACGAGAATTCTTTGCCGGCTGGCTCGCAGGTCGCAATAAGCACGTTCTGCAAACCCAGCGCCTCGCAGAATCTTTTGCCTGCCTCTTTGGCGCGCCCCGACGTCGGCACCGGCAGCGTGAACGACAGCTGAATGCGGCCGTCGCCTTTGCGGTCGCCGTACGCGCGAATCGACTCCGGGGGCCGCTCGCTCCGACTCATGGCGAGTCCCGCTTCTCTTCGAGCGCGGCGAGGATGGGGTTGCAATAGCCGGCGCTTTTGCTCACGACGCCGCCCAGGCCGCGCCCGCCCAACTCCGGCCGCTTGACGTCGGCGAAGGCGCCGCGCGCGATGGCCGAAAACATGCCCTCGGCAGCGACCTCGGCCAAGAGCTGATGCGCCTCACCCAGGACCTGCTTGGCGCGCGCCACCACGCGACCTTCGGGGTTCCAGATGATTTCGTCGCCCAGGTGGCGGGCGGCATTGAACACATAGTCGGCGCCCTTGATCGCGGCGAAGCGATCTTGCAAGAGCGGCGTATGGATCGATTCGGTCATCATGCCTAGAAGCTCGATGGTCTGGCCGGTCGCCACGCCGACGAGATCGTACAGCCCATCGACGCGGTGCGACCAGAAGATGTCGCCCGACTTGTGCTTGGTCGACGGCATCCACTTGATCGGGTGGCGCATAAAGAGCTGCCGCACCAGCTGCGCCTGCGCGATCTCCATCAGAAACGAGTCTTCGATCGACTTGTCGATCTCGAAGGCGTGGCCGAGGCCCATCTGCTCGTCGGGCAGTCCCGCCCTGTGGGCGAATGCCTCGTTGATGAATTGCGACGCCATCACCGTATGCGCCGAGTCGACGGCGTCGGCGGTGGTCAGATAGTTGTCCTCGCCGGTGTTGATGGTCACGCCGGCGCGCGCGATGATCCGGCGTGAAAAATATTGATCGCACAGCGTCCGGCGCGGATTGATGTCGCGAAAGAGAATCCCGTACATCGCGTCGTTGAGCAGCATGTCGAGTCGCTCGACGGCGCCCAGGTAGGCGATCTCGGGCATGCACAGACCCGACGAGTAGTTGACCTGCTGCAGGTAGCGGCCGAGCTTCTCCTGCTCGTCGTCGAGCGCGGCGCGGACGATCTTGAAATTTTCCTGGGTCGCCCAGGTGCCGCCGAAGCCTTCTGTGGTGGCGCCGTACGGGACGTAGTCGATGAGCGACTGCGCCGTCGAGCGGATGACCGCGATGATGTCGGCGCCGGCTTGCGCCGCGGCGCGGGCCTGGTCGGCGTCGTCGTAGATGTTGCCGGTGGCGACGATGACGTACTTCCACGGGTGCGGGCCGGGCGGCAATCGTTTGGCGTCGGCGGCGCGGCGGGCGCGTGCTCCGTCGATGCGCCGGATGGCCGTGGTGGTGTGGGGTGCTAAAATGCGAGTGAGTTCATCGACCGAATCGAGCGACGGTTGGCTCCCCTGATCGTCGTCGAGCGCCGACCCGTAGGCGATCTCCTCGGCGGCCTCTTGCATCGAGCGCACGCCGCGCAGGAGCGCGCGCCCTAGCTCGGTGGCAATGCCATGGCCGAGGCGATTTTTTGCCAGGCAGCGATCGACCGCGGCGTTGACCAGCGGAATGCCGTCCGCGTCGGCGCCGTCGACGCCATAGGCGCGCAAGACGGTACGCTCGATGGACACCGTGGTGTGGGCGTCGATGAACTGCTGCACGCCCTCGGCGACCGAGGCGGCCAGCTTGCGGCATTCGTCGACGACGGCCTGATCGATGGGCAGCGCGTGCACGGGCGGACAATAGTGTGGCTGGTCGAGCGAGGCAAATGGCGGAAAATGGGCTCAGCCGATGAAGCCGCCGCCCATGACCCGCTCGCCCTCCCCGCCGTCGTAGAAGACCGCGGCCTGCCCCGCGGCCGGGGCGCGCTCCGGCACATCGAACAGGACCTCGACGCGGGTCGGTGACAGCGCGGTCACCAGCGCCGGCTGGGCTGTGTGTCGATAGCGGATTTGCACGCGCATGCGCATCGGCTCGACCGGCACGCCGGTCGGCCAACTGGCGTCCTCGACGACGATTCGCTGCTGCGCCAGCGCGTCCACACCGCCCACGGTGACCCGCTGCTTTTCGGCGTCGACGGCGACCACGTACCGCGGCTCTAGCGCGGCCACGCGCAGCCCCCGCCTCTGTCCGATGGTGAATCGATGCACTCCTTGGTGCTCGCCGAGGACCCGGCCGGTCTCGTCGACGATGTTGCCGGCGCGCCTCAGCTCGGGCCTCTGCCGCTCGACGAACGATGCGTAGTCACCGTCGGGCACGAAGCAGATTTCCTGCGAGTCGCTCTTGTCGGCATTGGGCAAACCGAGGCGGCGCGCGTGGTCGCGCACCTCGTCCTTGGTCAGCTCACCGAGCGGGAAGCGCACCATCGGCAGCGCTTCGGCGGGCATGTTGAAGAGAAAGTAGGACTGGTCTTTTTGTCGGTCGCGCGCCCGGGCCAGCACCGGCTGTCCGTCGGCAAGGGTGACGATTCGCGCGTAGTGCCCGGTGGCCAAGGAGGTCGCACCAAGCGCGCGGGCGCGCCGCAAAAGCGGTGTGAACTTGATGTACTGATTGCAGCGCACGCACGGGTTGGGCGTGCGCCCGGCGGCGTATTCAGCGACGAAGTCGTCGATCACGCGGGTGCGAAAATCGGCCTCGTAGTTGGCCACGTAAAACGGGATGTCGAGATGGGCGCAGACGCGGCGTGCGTCTTCCAGATCGCGCGGCCCGCAGCAGCGCCCGTTGGCCGCCGCGCCCGAATCGCGCGCGTCATAAAGGCGCATCGAAACGCCGACCACGCGCTCGCCAGCCTCGACCAGGAGCGCCGCGACCGTTGCGCTGTCGACGCCGCCTGATAGCGCGACGACGGTCAGAGGCCGGTCGTCGGCGAAATTCGTGGTCTCACTGGTCAGACGGGTCACAACGGCGCGGAGGATGCGTTACATTGACTCCGTGCGCAAGGGCGAGCGGCTGCGACTCACGGTGCCGGATCTGGACCCGGCTTCGCCGCCCGACGCACGGCCGTTTCTCGACGAGGAGGGCGCGCTGGTCATCGACCATGAGGGTGGCCTCTTGCATGTCGTTGGGGCGGCGCCAGGCGATGTTGTCAATGTCCTTATCGATCATGTGTCGCCTCACGCGCATGTGTCGCCTCACGCGCATGTGTCCAAGAGGGGCCAAGGAGGCCAGGCGTGGGGTCACACGCTCGGCGTGATCACCCCCTCGGCGCGTCGCCAGCTCGCCGCCTGTCCGGCGTGGGGACGCTGCGGCGGCTGTCCGCTCGGCCACTTGACCTATGCGACGCAGCTTCTGTGCAAGAGCCGCGCGGTGACGCACCATCTTTCGACGGCCGGCATCACTGCACGGGTCGACCCGATCGTCGCGTCACCCTCCCCGCTTCGCTATCGCAACCGCAGCAAGCTGGTCGTGGCGCGCGATGCCGACGGCGAGGTGCAACTCGGTGCCTACGCGCCGCGCTCCCACATGCTGGTCGATCTGCGTGGCTGTCAGGTCGTTGAGTCGCCGCTCGACGCGGTCACCCAGGCGTTGGGGCCGCTCTTGCGTGACCTGCCGCTGTACGACGAACGGACCCGCTCGGGCGTACTGCGCTACGTGATCCTGCGCAGCAATCACCTCGGCCAAGTGCTGTGCATCTGGGTCACGGCGGCGGACCATTCGCTCGCGCCCTTGGCCGAAGAGCTCAGGAGCGTGTGTCCCGAAGTGGTCGGGGTGGTGGAAAATCGCAATGCCTCGTCGGGCAATGTGCTCCTGGGTGGCGAGGATCGGCTTTTAAGCGGTCAAGCGCACCTCGACGAGCGCATCGGCGCGGCCGAGCTACGGCTGTCGGCTACGGCATTTTGCCAGGTCAATCGATCGGTGGCTGCGCTCCTCTACAGCGAGCTGGCCGACTGGACGGCGCTCGGTGCGGGCGAGCGTGCAGTCGATGGCTACGGCGGGACGGGCGCGGTGGCGCAGCATCTGGCGCGACGCGGTGCCGAGGTCGTGGTCGTCGAAGAGAACGCCGCGGCGACGGCCGACGGGCAGCGCTCGGCGGGCGCGCTGCCGCTGCGCTTTGTCGCCGGAGATCTGGCGGAACATCTCGGCGAGCTGGCGGCGAGCGACGTCGTCGTCCTCAATCCGCCGCGCAAAGGATGTGCACCTGCAGTGCTCGACGCCGCCTGCCGAGGAGCCCGCCGCGCGCTCGCCTATATCAGCTGCAACCCCGAGACGCTGGCGCGCGACCTAGCGCGCATCGAAACGCGCGGCTGGGTGACGACGCGGGTGCGGCCGTTCGACATGCTGCCCGAGACGCCGCACGTCGAGGTCCTGGCGCTGTGCGAGCGACGGTAACGCCGTCAGCTCGAACGTACCCGCTCAATCAGCGACGGCAAGAGCGCAAGGACTCGGTCGACTTCCGCTGCGGTGTTGGACTCGCCGAGTGAAAAGCGCACCGCCTCTTTGGCGCGGGTCACCGACTGACCGAGTGCCAGCAGCACCGGCGACGGCTCCACCGAGCCGGAGGAGC
This sequence comes from Polyangia bacterium, assembly GCA_038325015.1. Lineage (GTDB taxonomy): Bacteria > Myxococcota_A > Polyangia > Palsa-1104 > Palsa-1104 > JBBQIO01. The sequence goes on along the minus strand of JBBQIO010000096.1, from coordinate 4,665 downwards.
AGGCAGCCCCCGTCGAGACCGCAACACCGGCCAGATCGAGCGCGGCGACCAGCAGCTCCGCCTCGACGCCTTCGAACGAGAGATTGCTGGTGTTGCCGACGCGCAGACCGCCCACCCCGTTGACCCGCGCTCCCAGCCGACGCGCGCCCTCTTCGAGTCGATCGCGCAGCGCGGTCACCATAGATCGGCGAGCGGCACCGTGCAAAATGGCATCGCGCGCGGCGGCACCGAAGCCAACCACCCCGGCGACGTTCTCTGTGCCAGCCCGCTGCCCGCGCTCCTGGTGGCCGACGAACAGCGGCTCGATCGCCCGGCCGCGTCGGATGTACAGGGCGCCCACCCCTTTGGGTCCCCCGAGCTTGTGCGCCGACAGCGACAGAAGATCGACGCCGAGTGCGGCCACGTCGATGGAGCCCTTGCCGCCGAGCTGAACGGCATCGCAGTGCAGCCACGCTCCTGCCGCTTTGGCCGGCGCCGCAATCGCCGCGACCGGCAGCACGGCTCCGAGCTCATGATTGGCCGCCTGGGCGCTGACCAAGGCGACGCTCTGGTCGAGGCCGAGCGCGGCGATATCAAGCTGTGCTTCGCTATCGACCGGCAACAGGCGGACGTCGAACCCTTCTCGGGCCAAGCTTGCGACGGCGCCGTGCACCGCGGGATGCTCGATCGCCGTAGTGACCACGACGTTGCGATGGACGTCGGCTCGGCGAATCGCCAGCGCGGCGCGAATCGCCAGATGGTCCGACTCGGTGCCGCCCGAGGTGAACACGATCTCGTCGAACGCGGCGCCGATGAGCTCGGCCACGCTGCGACGCGCCTCTTCGACCGCGTGCCTGGCGGCGCGCCCCTCGGCGTGAATCGACGAAGCGTTGCCGAAGCCGGCGTCGAGCCAGGGCAGCATCGCGGTGCGCGCGGCGGCGCTCAGCGGCGTGGTCGCGTTGTGGTCGAAGTAGATGCGCGAGGCTGAGGACACAGGAGCGCTCATCGTCGGCGGTCAGCTTGACACGCCCGGAGCCGGCGAGAAAGATGAGCTCCAATGCCCGACATGACCGGTACGTTCTTAATTCACGCGGGGCTGGTCCGCCCCGGCGCGGTCAAAGAGGCTCGCGCTTTGGCCGCGCGCTCGGGCGCAACGTTGGGTGAGTGTCTGATCGCGCTCGGCGCCGTCGATGAGGAGCAGCTGGCCGAGCTGTACCATCGCCGCTTGATGATTCCGCGTCTCGACGAGCGGCGCCTTTCCAATGTCGCGCCCGCCGTGCTGCGCCTGGTTCCCGCCGACATGGCGGTTGAGTTTCGTGTCGTGCCGGTCGGCATCGCCGAGGGCAACTTGCTGCTCGCCATGTCCGACCCGTCGGACAATCACGCCGTCGACGAGATTGGCTTTTTCGCCGACCACTTCGTGCTGCGCCACGGCGCGACAGAATCGGCGATTCACGGGGCGATCGAGCGGCTGTACGGTGTGCGGCTGCCCGTCGCGATCGCTCCCGTTATTCTGTCGCGGCCCAAGATCGAGCCGCTGCCACCGGTGGTGCTCGAGGTCGAGGATCTCACTCCGCCGCCTGGACCATTGCCGCACGAGCCCGACTCGGTGCACGTCGACATGGCCGACGAGCCGGTCCTTCTGACCAACGTCAAGCGCAACGAGCCGGGGACGGACGAAGAGCCGATCCTGTTGACCAAGCCGACGGGAAGCGCGCCGGCACCCGTCGATTCGGCGGCCACGCGCGAGCGCGACACGCTGCCGCAGTTTCCTGCGGTCGCACTACCCGACCCTCCGCTTGGCCGGTTGCGCGGCGCCGCCGATCGCGACTCGATCGCGCGGGCTCTTTTAGACTATTTCTCGCAGCTCGCTTCACGCACCGTTCTGCTGATTGCGCAAAAGGAGATGCTGACCGCCAAGGAGGGTCGCAACATGGACCCGGAAGTCGTCCGGCAACTCACCGTGTCGCTGCGCACCAGCTCGCTGTTTCGCGACGTGGTGGCCTCACGACTGCCCTATCGCGGGCCGCTGCCGAGCGCCGCCGGAGACCGCGCGTTCGCGCACGCGGTAGGCGGCGTTCAGGGCGAGGTCTTGATCATGCCGATCGCGGTGCGCGATCGGATTGTCGCCGTCATCTATGCCGATGGCACGCGGCCGCCGCTGCCCGACGCTGCGCTGCACGCGACGACGCGCGAGGCGGGCCTGGCTTACGAGCGGATCATTCTCAAAGCGAAGATCCACTGACCCAGACAGGATAGACCGGTCGCCAGACGCGTCAGACGATGTAGACGGAGCCGTCGGCCGACCGACGCGCGTCGCCGGTCAAGAGTTGATGGTTGGCCATCTCGCGCCGCTCCGCCTCGACACGCAGCTGATCCCACAGCGAGGGATGGAGCGATACCACCTCGTAGAACTCACGCGGTGGCAGCTGCACCAGCTCGGTGGTGCGCACCGCGCGCACGGTGGCCGACGCCACGCCGCCGCGGAGGAGCGACATCTCGCCGAAGTAGCTGCCTTCGGAGAGCGTCGCCAAAATGATCTCTCCCTTGGTATCCGGAGGGCTGCCGCCACCACCGCCGCCGCGCACCACGGCCACTTCGCCGATGAGGACCAAAAACAATCCTGAGCCGGCCTGCCCCTCGTCGATGATGTTGGCCCCGCGGCCGAACCGGCGCGGCCGAAAGCGCGCCGCGATGTCCTCGCGCTCCTCGGTGGTGAGCTCGGCAAAAAAGGGCGCTGTCGAAAGCAGCGTGCCCAAAAGCCGCGCCTGGTAAAAATTTCGCAGCGTGCGGGCCACGCCCGGATGCTCGGCCACGAGCTCGTCGAGCAGCGCGCGTCGAACCTCCAGGAGCTGCACCGGTTCGAGGGTCTCGACCGAGGCGTGTCGACGCTGATCGGCGAGAACCGCGAACTCGCCGAAGAACGATCCCGCGCCCAGCCGCGCCAGCTCGACCCCGCCTTTGGTGACCCGCACCGACCCGGACGAAATCAAATAGCAGGCGTCGCCGGCCTCGCCCTCGCGGAGGACGACCACCCCGGCATCGAGATGAATGAGCGACAGCCGCGACATCAGCTCCACGAAGGCATTCTCCGGCAGCTCGGCGAACAGCGGAAAGAGCGCGCGCCCTTCGGCTGAGGACTGTCCCCGTGCCAGCGTCGGTCGCGCAGCGCTGGCCTGTGGATCACTCTGTAGGGCGCCGTCGGAGAGCGTTTGATTCTCGGGCTCGTCGTCTTCCCACATGAGCTCGATGGCGCCGTCCGGCGGAGCCGCGGCGCTCGGTGTCGTGTCGGTGTGGCCGTCGGTCAAGCCGGTCGAGCGCACGCCCGACGATGGCCGCGGCGTCAGAAGCGGTGATGACGGCGGTGGGACCGAGCGGGAGCCGGAGCTCGATCCGCCCGCCACCGAGCGAGCACCCGACGATGCCGTGATCCCAGACGACGAGGGCAAGGGCGACATTTCTGGCTCGTTGCTCGGCGCGCCAGGCCCGAGATTGAGGCCCCGCGGGCGACGGGCCGAAGCCATGTCGCGTTTTTGCACCAGATCACGAATGTGCTGCCGCAAGGTGGGATCGTCCGGGCGCAGCGCCAGCGCCAGCTTGCCGACGGCGATCGCCTGGACGAAGCTGCCGCGCTCGGCGCAGATGTCGATCGCCTGGCGAAACAGCCCGAGCGCATCGTCGTGACGCCCCGCCTGCGCGAAAACCTCGGCCAGCTCGACCTGTTTGTCCACGGAGTTGGGGTCCGCCTTCCACAAGACGGTCAGCTCACGAATCCGCTTCTGGAGGTCGCGCATGCGGGTCGCCTACTTGGCGACGAGGTTGACCGGTTGCTCGAACGCGACGGGGTCGCCCTGGAAGGTCGGAAATTTCCACTTCTCCATCGCGCCCGCCATGCAGTGCTCCATCTCGGCATCGGTGTGCGGCGAGAAGCTCACCTGCGAAGCGCCGCCGCTGTTCTTCACTTGGAAGTGCGCGACGACGGTCGAGACATACTGCAGATCGGGTTTGCGCTTCAGCGCGCGCTCGTAACAGGCGCGCAAACCGCCCGAGTTGGTGCGCACCACCTTGACGACCGCGTCGGGTGAGACGTTGCCTTCCATGTGTTTGACCGTCGGCGTCGGCCCGATGTCGACCGGCGCCAGCTTCACCGCGGTGTCAGCCGCCGCCTGCGCCTTGTGCAGGTCGGCCTTGGCCTGGGCCAGCTGCTCCTTCAAGGTCGTGACGTCGTTCTTGCAAGCCACGAGATCGGTGGCGAGCTTGGATTTCGCTCCGTCATCATCGGAGCCGCCGCAACCGGCGGTGATGAAGAGGAGCGCTGTCAGAGCAAGCGTGCGCATGGGATCTGAGAGTATCATCGGCTCCGTCGCACAAGGCAAGATGGCCCCGGTCGCTCCTCGCACTGCTGAGTGCCGTGGGACACCGAGTGGATCAACGTCGTCCTGTCTTCTGCTTGGTCGGCGCTTTGTTTTTCGACTTGAGGCTCGACTTGGCGACCGGTTTTGCCTTTGGTTTTGCTTTTTTAGGAATGGCCTTCTTGGCCGTAGGTTTTGCTTTTGCCGCTTTTTTTACGGGGGCCGGTTTGCTTTTCTTGACCGGCTTGGCTTTGGCCGCGGCTTTGGGTTTGGCCTTGGTCTTGGCGACCGGCTTGGTATTGGCCTTCGGCTTGGTCTTGCCCTTCGGCTTGGC
>JBBQIO010000095.1:0-9262 GCA_038325015.1 Polyangia bacterium | reverse complement strand
ATCGTTTCACAGTCGGTGGCCGACGTGACCGTGTTTGCGCTCATCGGTGAGCGCGGCGTCGAGGTTCACGATCTTCTCGCCGGCGGTGCTCTGTCGCGCAGCGTGGTGGTGGCCGCGACCTCCGACCGTTCGCCGCTGGAGCGGGCGCGTGGCGCGCAGGCCGCAACCGCGATCGCCGAACATTTTCGCGATCGCGGCGCCAATGTGCTCTTGGTCGTCGATTCGCTCACGCGCTATGCGATGGCCATGCGCGAGATCGGCTTGGCGGCGGGCGAGCCGCCGGCCACCAAGGGTTACCCGCCGAGTGTGTTTGCCGCCCTGCCCAAGCTTTTGGAGCGCGTTGCGCCGCTGGGCAACGGCGGCGGATCGATCACCGGCGTGTACACGGTTCTCGTCGAAGGCGACGATCTGGCCGATCCGGTTGCCGATTCGGCCCGCTCGCTGCTCGACGGACACATTGTCTTGTCACGCGATTTGGCGTCGCGCGGCCATTTTCCGGCGATCGATGTTCTGCAATCCACGTCGCGGGTGCAGCGTGCGGTGATCGATGCACCGACGCAGGCGCTGGTGCAGCGCGCACGCACCGTGATGGCGCGTCGCCGCGAGGCCGAAGATCTGCGCAGCCTCGGTGCTTACGTGCCGGGCAGCAACCCGGCGTTCGATGAAGCCATGACCTTGGCTGCGCCGCTCGACGCCTGGTTGCGCCAGGGCCCGACCGAATCCTTCGACTATCCGACCTGTCTGCGCGGGCTCACTGCCGCGCTGGGGAACAGCAAATGAGCGCCGATCTGAAGCTGCTCGGCAAGGTCTGCGCCGCACGGAAGCGGCTGCGAGATGTGGCCGCCGGACGCGTCGACGAGGCCGAGGCGCGCCGCCGCGCCGCCGAAGAGCTGCTCAAGCGAGCTTCCGGCGATCTGCTCGACCACCTGGATCACGCGAGCGAACGGCTGTCGGGCAGTGGGACTGCGCTGTTGCGATTCGAGTGGGAACGTACGCTTCTGGTCGCCGATGCGCGCAGCGCAGAGCGCTCGAGCACGGCCGCGACGGCTCAGAGCACCGAGCTGCGTGGTCAGCTGATGGTGCGCGAACGGGCGCTGCGCTCGACGGAAAAAGTGCGTGAGCGCGTGGCTAGCGATCGCGAGCGCGACGCCGACAAGGCCGAGCAGATCAGCTCCGACGATCTGAGCGGCTCGCGGAGTCGCCGGTGAAGATCGCGAAGAGCGCCACCTTGCCGATCGCGCCCCCAAGCGTGCGCCCAAGCGTGCGATCGCGCGCGCCGCTAGCCGGAGGTGCGGTCGCCTGCGCGCACAAGTCGTTCGCTGCTGAGCTGGTCGCCCACAAAGCCGAGCCCACTGCAGCGACGAAAGATCCAGTCGGGAAGATCGAGCTGCAATTCAAACCCGAAGCGCCGGCAGCCGAGCCGACGAAAGACGAGCCGCTCGACGAGTCCACCGCCAGCGCGCTCGACGAGCCCGCCGTCAGCGCGCCGGACAGTCCGCGCGCCAGCAGCAGCGCGACGCCGGTGACTGCGCGCAAAGCCGACGCATCGCCGACCAAGCTATCGGCCTTCTCGCCGGTACCGAAGTCGGCAAAGCCGATGGCACTGCCGCCACCGATCCCGTGCCAGCCGATGGTGGTCGCGGCTCCGATGGCCAAACGTGCCGACTCGCCGAGCAGCAGCGGCGGCGGCCAGGGGCAGAAGAGCGTCCCGAGCCCCAAGAGCGTGGATGCACCAAAGCGGCGCGTCGCGGCCCCGAGCGCTGCGTCCGTCGAATCGGCCGGTTGCGGCAAAGATGCGCCTCTGCAAAGCGCGACAGTCATGCCCGATCCGCAGCCGAAGGCGCAAACACCCGCGACGATTGACGACGCGGCAGTGCCGGCGGCCAAACCCCCCGCCAGTGACGCAGTGGCTGCGGCGGGGGCGCCCAAGATCTCGGCTAAGAGCCGCTCGAACGGCTCCGTGCCCGCGAGCGATGCGGTGACCGTCACCAAGATGACCGTCATCGAGGCGCCGCGCGCCGTGGAAGTTCGGCCATCGGCCGCGACCGTCGCAGCTCCGGCACCGGCCGCGATGACCCCCACCAATCTGCCCCCGCACGTTCACACGCCGAAGCCTGCCGCCGCGGAGCCGCCGTCAGCCGGTCCCGCCACATCGACGACGGCGCCCGATTGGTCGGCGCCACGTGGCCACATCGGCAATGCCCACGCCGAAATTGTCGTCGGTGAGGGGGCCGACCGTGTGACCTTGCGCATTACGGCTGCGCACCACAGCGTGCGCGTCGAAGCGCTCGCGACCTCGCCCGAGCTCTCGTTGGCACTACAAAACAGCCACGCCGAGCTGCGCTCCCAGCTGTCGCGCCACGGACTCGAACTGGCCGATTTCAGCGCCGGCTCGCAGCACGAACAGAGCGCCGAGAGCAGTGACGGAGGCGGCCAAGGCCGTCGCCCCAGGCTGCCCAACGAGAGCGACCAAAACCCAACGGCCACCCCCACCAACGAGCCCGCGCGCCCCGCGTCCGGCGTTCGCGTGGTGGCGTAGGAGATCCCATGAGCATCACCGGCGCGAGCACCAACAACACCAGCCCAGCGACGGCCGCGACGACCACCAGTGCGGCCAGCGGTGCGCTCGGCACTACCGTTTCGAAGAACGAGTTCCTGCAGCTACTGGTCGCGCAGCTCAAATACCAGGATCCGCTCCAGCCGCAGGATTCGACCGCATTCGTCGCGCAGCTGGCGCAATTTTCCCAGCTCGAGCAGGGCGCCACGACCAACTCGACGCTGCAGACCATCGCCGACGCACAGCTCGCGTCGCAGCGCTCCGACATGACCAAGCTGATTGGCCACAAGGTCACCGCCAACGCCAGCGCGCTCACGCTCGACCCGAAGAACGGCGCGCCGCCCAACCTGCTCATCAATCTGCCGAGCGCCGCATCGAGCGTGCAGGTGGTCGTCACCAACGCCGCTGGCGTCGCGGTGCGCACCCTGAATTTGGGCGCGCAATCGGCGGGCAACGTCGATACGAAATGGGGCGGCACCGACGACCACGGTGCGCAACTCCCAGCCGGCAGCTACTCCGTCACGGTCAACGCAATCGACCCGAAGAAGAACCCAATCGGCGGTACCGCTGAAATCAGCGGCACGGTCTCGCAGCTCCAATTCGCGAGCGGCGGGTCCCTCCTGCAAATCGGCGGCGCCACCATCAGTCCCAGCGATGTCATCGACATCAACAACTAAGGAGAACGTCCCATGTCTATTTTCACTGCGCTCTACACTGGATCGAGCGGCATCGAGGCCCACACAAATGCCATCGGCGTCGTCGGGGATGACCTGGCCAACGTCTCCACGGTCGGCTTCGAATCGCAGAGCGCGCAGTTCTCCGACGTGATCGGCGGGACGGCGCAGAACGGGCAGAACCTCGGGCAGGGCGTGCGTATGTCGGGCGTCGCCACGCAGTTCAGTCAGGGCTCGCTGACCACGACCGGGCAGCCGCTCAACATGGCGGTTCAGGGCAATGGTCTCTTCGAGGTCAGCGGCATGTACAACGGTGTGCAGGGCAACTACTACTCGCGCGACGGCCAGTTCAGCCTCGACAAGAGCGGCACCGTGGTGAACAACGAAGGGCTCGCCGTGCAGGGCTACGCCATCGACGCCACCGGCAAGATGGCGCAGTCGGCGAGCAACCTGGTCATCGGCGGACAGAGCACGCCCAACGCGACGACCGCGCTCAATCTGTCGGCCAATCTCGATTCGTCGTCGACGACACCGGCCTTGCCGTGGAATCCGGCCAACCCCAGCGGCACCTCCAACTACTCGACCTCGGCGACGGTCTACGACTCGCTCGGAAACTCGCACAACGTGCAGATGTACTTCGTGGCCAACGGCGCGGGCGCCTGGGATTGGCACGGGATGGTCGACGGCGGCGATCTCGCTGGTGGCACGGCGGGCACGCCAACCCAGATCGCCAACGGCACGCTGACCTTCAACACCAGCGGCGCGCTGAACACCGAGACCACTGCGTCAACCAGCGCCAGCTTCGTCGGCGCGTCGGCCAATCAAGCGATCCCCTTCAACTTCGGCGACCCGATCGCGGCCGGCGGAACCGGCCTCAAGGGAACGACGCAGTTTGCCGGCTCCAACGCGGTCAACGCGCTGTCGCAGGACGGCTACGGCTCGGGCACTCTGCAGCAGGTGCAGGTCGCGTCCGACGGCACCATCACCGGCCAGTTCTCCAACGGACAAAGCCGGCCGATCGCGCGCGTTGCCCTGGCCTCGTTCGCCAACGAAAACGGTCTGGAGCGCTCCGGGAGCCAGCTGTTCACGGAATCGGCCAGCTCGGGAGCGGCCCTCGTCGGCGCGGCAGCGACCGGCGGCGGAGGATCGATCGCGGGCGGCGCGGTCGAGAGCTCGAACGTCAACTTGAGCGCCGACCTGGTCACGCTCATCGCCTACCAGCGCGCGTTCTCGGCCAACTCGCGTACGGTCACGACTGCCGACCAGATGCTGCAAGAGATCGTTAGCCCGGGCGGCCTGTAACAATGTAGGCCTCCCGCGTTTCAGCCTCGCCAGCCTTCCCGTCACTGCCGTCAACCACTCCAGCGAAATCTTCGAAGACGCTCCCAACCAGCCGAACCCACTCGGGTTCGCTGCTGGTCCTCGGATTGCACAACCGAACACCATGGAATCGCCTGCGCTGTCCGAAGAGGAGATGTCCATGCTGCGAACCAGCATGGCGGAAGCCCAGAAGAGCCGCGATCGCTCGCCCGTAACGGACGACCGAGAGGCCTCTCCGGTGGCGCTCATCTCCGACGACCGCGCGGCCGAAGCGGTTCGCCCCGATGGCGTGAAGCTGGCGCAGGCGTTTTCGACGGCGGCGCAAGCGCGCGTCGCGCGACTGACCGGCGCCAAGCTGGAGGTCGACTCGGTGAATTGCGAAATCGTCGACGGCGAGTCGATTCGCGACCAGGTTGTCGGCACCTGGATGGACGCGGTCGCGCTCGGTGGCCGCTCGGGTCAGCTGTTGATGTCGATCGGCGGACCGATGGTCGAAGAGCTCGCCGTTCGTCGACTCGGTGGCGCGCTGCCGCCGGGTGGCGTCAAGCGGGCGCCCTCACCGACGGCGCTCAAGCTGTTCGCCGCGATTGGCGAAGGCGTGGTGAGCGCATTCGGCACGGTGCTGCGCGAGCAGCAGGGTTGCGAGATCACGCGCGACCGCGGCAGCGATTCGGTGGAGCGGCTGCGCCGTCAGCTGGTCGGCTCGGACGTCGTCGTGCTGATAACGGTGGCCTTCGGTCCCGAGCCGAGCGGCCGCATCCGACTGATGGCGCGCCCCGAAACGCTGATGCCCACACCACCGCCCCCAGTCGTGGTGCCGGCGCCGGCGGGTGCCATCGAAGAGCTGCTCGGGGCAACACCGGTTTTGATCTCTGTTTTGCTCGGTCGCGCGGCAGTCTCGGTGACCGAGCTAGCGGCGCTGCAGATCGGAAGCGTGGTCGCGCTGCAGCAGCCGTGTGATGGCCTTTTGCCGGTGCTCTGCGGCGGAATCATCAAGGCGCATGGTCGGCCGCTCGTTGTGGGTGGCGCGCTCGCCGTCGAAATCGCAAACCCTACCGAAAACCAGGATGACTCAAGGAGAAGCGCATGAGCACACCACCAGAGACGGCGGCCGCCGCCCCCGTCGCCGCTGTCGAAGCTCGGCCGCTCGAGCAGCTGCTCGGCGACGTTCCACTCGAGCTCTCCGTCGAGCTCGGCCGCATCACGCTGAGCTTGCGCGAAATGGCGGCGCGGCTCGGACCGGGATCGATCATCACGCTGGCCAAGCTGACCGGCGAGCGGCTCGACATCCGGGTCAACGAGCGGCTGGTGGCGCGCGGCGAGGCCGTCGCAGTGGGCGATCGCTATGGCGTGCGCATCGTCGAAATCATCAACACGAACGGAGTGAAACTCCCATGACGCGGACCATCTTTTCGGGCTCCTTGATCTTCGCGCTGACTCTTTCGTTGCCATCGCTGGCAGCGGCCGCCGAGCCAGTGATCTCCGATTCCGGCAACGACGTCATGGTCAGTGTCGCGGGCGTTCGCGCCGCGGCTGGGCCGGTCGTCCCGCGGGGCGATCAAATCGAAGTGGCGCTGGCCGCTCCCGGTGCGACGCCGCGCAAGATGCAGTTCGACGACCCGACGATCAAGCGCATCGAGCTGACCAACGACACGCTGATCGTCACGGTGCATCACAGCCGCGAGTCGACGATCTTGACCGCGCAGCAGGCGCGCGTGGAGATGATTGCCGGACATCTGCGGCTGACCTTTCCGCGCTCGCCACGCCATACTGCGACCGAAAAAGTCGCTACGCCGATCGCACTAGCGTCAGCGTCCGAGCCGGTGATAGCCAAAGCGCCGACTCCGCCAGCGCCGAAGATCGCGCCACCCGCCCCCGCCATCGAGCATGCACCCGCCTTTTTGCCGTCGCCGCCGATCGCTGAAATCACCACCGCCTCTCCGAGTGCGCGGGGCGCATGGTGGTTGATCGCGTTCGGCGCCGTGGCGTTGGCGGCTGTGGTTTTCGCCCGGCGCAAAAAGACGGGAAGCGATACCGGTGATCTGCTCCGCGTCATCGCGTCGCGGTCCCTCGGTGGCAAGGCCCGCCTTCTGCTCGTCGAGTCCAAAGGAACGCGCCTGCTCATCTCGGTCGACGAGCGCGGCACGCGGCTTTTGAGCAAAGTGGATCACGACCACGACGCGGACGACGCTCTGGGCGAGCCCAACGAAAATGGCGACGGCCCGAGCCAGCTGACCGCGCCGATTCCGATCAACCGCAACAGCCCGTCGGTGGCCGGCCTACTCAAGCTGCGTCAGCACGCCGCCCCGGCGAACAACAACAGGGACGACGACGGACGCAACACCGAGTGGTTCAACGAGCTGGCGGCCGCGACCAAGCGGACGGCGCGCCAGTGAGCCAGCATCTGTTGGGGCTGCCGAGCCCGTCGAGCGCGATGCAGCTGGCGGTCAGCCTATCGCTCGTGAGCCTATTGCCTGCGCTGGTCCTGACGTGCACGACCTTCGCGCGCTTCATCATCGTCTTTTCGATGCTCAAGACCGGCCTCGGCACGCCCGGCGTACCACCCAATCAGGTGCTCGTCGGCCTTGCGCTGTTCATGACCATGTTCGTCATGGCGCCTGTCGCTGACGCGGTCTATCAGCGGGCGGCGGTCCCGTATTTCGCGGGGCAGCTCGACGAAAAGGGCGCGCTCGAAGCGGCCACTCCGCCGCTGCGAAATTTTCTCTTGAGCCACACCCGGCAGAGCGACCTCGAGGTGTTCTTCGAGGCCGCCCATGCGCCGCGCCCGGCCAGTGCTGCCGATGTGCCGCTGCGCATCGCGGTGCCGGCCTTCTCGCTCTCGGAGCTGCGCACGGCCTGCGAGATGGGGTTGATGATTCTGTTGCCCTTCTTGGTCATCGATCTGGTGGTCGCGATGGTCCTGTCCAGCGTCGGCATGATGATGATGCCGCCGTCGGTGGTCTCGCTGCCGATCAAGCTTCTGATGTTCATCGCCGTCGACGGCTGGCAGCTCGTCGTACGCTCCCTCCTACACGGCGTCATGGGGACATCGTGAGCGAGAGCGCGCTCATCGATCTGTGGCGCCAGGCATTGACCGCGGTTGCGATGGTCGGTGGGCCGTTCATTTTGGCCGCGCTCGTCGTCGGTCTGGCGACCGCCGTAATCCAGGCCGCGACACAGCTGCAGGAGAACGTGATCTCGTTCGTACCCAAGATTGTCGCCGTCGGCTTTGTGCTCGCGCTGGCGGGGCCGTGGCTGCTCGGACAGCTCACGCAGTACGCGCGGACGTCGTTCGACAACATGGAACGCGTCGCCCGCACTGGCCGTTGATCCATGAATCTGGTCGACGTCGCGACGTTCTTGGCGGTGCTCCTGCGCGTCGGAGGTTGGACGCATGCGGCGCCGTTCATCGGTGAAAAGATGGTGCCGGCCAAGGTGCGGATGGCCTCGACCGTGCTCATTGCGCTGATGCTGACCTCGTCGCGCTCGCCCATCTCGATGGACGAGCTGATGTTCGTGGGGCCGGCGGAGCTCCTGCTCGGTCTCGTCGCTGGCTTCGCCGCGCGTCTGCCGCTGTCGGCGGTTGAGGGGGCGGGACAGCTGCTTGGGCTGTCACTGGAGCTCGGCTTCGCCGGCACGCTCGACCCGGTGATTCGCGAGGAGTCGCTGCCCACGCGACGCATTGCATTTTCGCTGGCCGGCCTGGCGTTTTTAGGCTGCGGCGGGCTCGAAGCGTCGATTCACGCGCTCGGTGGACCGCCGCTGAGCGGTCACGGAATGGGCGCCGTGCTCGAACGGCTCGTCGTCGCCGCGGGTGACGTTCTGCCGGCCGCGCTGATGGGCGCCGCGCCGGTGCTGGTGGCGGCCGTGATTGCCAATCTCGCCGTCGGTCTCATCTCGCGCGCGGCCCCCGGCTTCAACCTGTTGGCGCTGATGCTGGTCGCCGTGCTGGTCGTCGGTTTGGGTGTGCTTTGGGCGACCGCGCCCCACTTCGGTCAAATGATCTTTGGCCTGTGTATGCGCGCTTCGCACGCCGCCGAGACGCTGCTGACGCCTTGACCCGGCTGACGGCGCTTCTGGCAGCACCGTCAATCTCACCGTCGCTGGATTCCAACGCTCGACGTAACTCCTCGCAAGTCGACCACTTTGCAATGGTCTCTCGCTTGCACCAACCCGGTTCGTGGCCTCAGAAGACAACGACCAGCGCACACACAAACCCACGCCGAAGCGGGTGCAGGACTTCCGCAAGCGCGGCGAGATCGCCCGTTCGCGCGACCTGACCGCGGTGGCCACGTTGGGCGGTGGGGCGATCTTGGGTCTGGCGTACGGCTCGCATTCGTTCGCCGCGCTGGCCGAGCTGATGCGATCGATGTTGGCCCATCTCGGTGCGCCCATCGATCATCGACTCTTGGCCGCCAGCTCGCACGCGCTGGTGTCGGCGTCGCTGCCTGTGGTTGTCGGTGCGGGAGGCGGCTGGTTGCTTTCGACCGGTGCGCAGCTCGGCATGCCGCCGGCGCTGGTCGCCCCCAAGCTCGATTTCTCGCGCCTCTTTTCCCCGCAATCGTTCATGGAGCTGGCCTCGCCCAAAGCGGCCTTCGGTCGCGGGCTCAAGGCCGGCGTCAAAGTCGCGTTCGTCGCGCTCGCCGCGACCTTGGCCGTCGTCGCCGAGTATCACCACCTGACCAGCGCTTCAACCTCGGCGATGGCCGTT
>JBBQIO010000094.1:0-9315 GCA_038325015.1 Polyangia bacterium | reverse complement strand
CGGCGGATGCCTACCTCGCCGCGGTCACCGGCGCGCCCGCCGAGCGCCGGGTCGATCTCGAGCGCCGCGCCGCCGAGCAGCTGCTGCGCGCCGGTCATATCGACGAAGGGCTGCAGCGACTGCAAGCGGTGTTGGCCAAGGTCGGCGTGCCGATGGCCAAGACCCCGCGTCGCGCGCTGGTCTCGCTGCTCACCGGCCGCGCGCGCCTGTGGCTGCGCGGTCTGTCGTTCCGGCAGCGGCGCGAAGAGGAGATCCCAGCCGAGGAGCTGGCGCGCTTCGATGTTTGCTACACGGCGGCGTTGGGCATGGCCATGGTCGACACGGTGCGCGGCGCCGACTTTCAGGCGCGCACACTGCTCCTCGGGCTGCAGTGCGGCGAGCCCCGCCGTCTGGCGCGCGCGGTCGCTCTCGAGGCGGCGAACAACGCGTCGGCCGGGACTTCGGCCCATCGCCGGACCGCCAAGTTGGTGGCGTTGTCACAGCAGTTTGCGCTGGCCGTTGGCGACCCGCATGCGACCGGGCTGTCGTTCGGCTCGGCGGGGATCGCGGCCTATCTCGAAGGGCGATTCGAAGACGCGCGCAAGCTGTGCGAGCGCGCCGAGGCGACCTTCCGCGATCGCTGCGTTGGCGCGATGTGGGAATGGCACACGGCGCAGCTGTTCTCGCTATGGGCGCTGGTCTATCTCGGCGAGCTGGCCGAGCTCGCCCGCCGCATGCCACGGGCGATCCGTGAAGCTGAAGCGCGCGGCGACCGATTCGCCGCCACGTCGCTGCGCACCGGGACGCTCGCATACCACTGGCTTGCCGCCGACGATCCCGACGGCGCCCAAGGCGAGGCGGACGAGGCGATGCGGCGCTGGTCGCAGGTCGGATTTCTGCATCAGCACTGGGACGACCTGTTGGCGCGTTCGGAGATCGATCTTTACCGAGGCCATCCGGTGAGCGCGCTCGAGCGCGTCCATGCGCGCTGGAGTGACCTGACCAGCGCCTATCTTTTGCTCATCCAGGTGAGCCGCGTCGAGGCCTACAACCTGCGGGCGCGCGCCGAGCTGGCCTGTGCTCTCCTCACCGAGGGCAACGAGCGACAGCAGCATCTAACGAGGGCGCGTGCCGACGCGCGTCGCATCGGTGGGCAAAAGGCGCCGTGGACGGTGCCTTTGGCGCGGCTCCTCGACGCTGGAATCGCCGCGGCACACGGGGCGCCACGAACGCAAATCCGACCCCTTTTGAGCGCCGCGGTCGACGGATTCGCCACCGCCGGCATGAGGCTGCATCAGGCCGTGGCCGAGCTCCGGCTGGGCGAGCTCGACGGTGATGACGCCGGGGCGGAGCGGATTGCCCGAGCGAAGGCCTGGATGGTGGGGCAGGGTGTGGTCGATCCGATGCGCCTGAGCGCGCTCTTGGCGCCCACGCCGCGGCCGGTCCCGCTTTTGCCCGCACCCAAGGGCTGAGCCGTTGTGTGCGCTCGCTTCGGCGCGCGCCCGCAGTGCTACTATCCGGCCCCTTTGGAACCCTCGACGATTCCGCCTCATTCGTTTGCGCTCTTGCCGTCCCCCGCCTGGGAGGGTGCGCGTCGCCTGCTCGTGGCGCGTCTCGACGAGTTGCGCCGAGCGCATCATCGCTTCGGGCACGACGACGAAGCACTGCACGATTTTCGCGTCGCGCTGCGCCGCTTGCGCTCGACGCTGTCGGCGTGGCAGTCGACGATCGCCCAAGGCGTGGTCGGCAAGCCGAGGCTGGCGCGCCGGCGGCTCCGTACCCTGGCCCGCGAAACGAGCTTGGCGCGCGACGCCGAGGTCCAACGCGCGCTCCTCGATGACGAAGTCGCGCAGCTCGGCGCCGTCGACGACAGCGCGGCTCGTCTCTTGCTGCACGAGCAGGCGGAGGAGCTGCGCAGTAGTGAGCAGCTCCATTATGCTGAGCTCAAAAAAGCGTGGCACGAGATGCTGCCGGTCCTCGAGCGACTGCGTCGCCGGCTGCGCTGGTGTCGTGTCGATTTGGAGGCCGAGCAGCCTTCGTTTCAACGAGTGCTGGGAATGCACATCACCGCGCGCGCCGCGGTGTGCAAAGAGGCCACGGCCGTCGTCGAATTGGCTCGCGACCAATCGAGCGACCAGTTGATGGACCACGCGCACAGGCTGCGCATCTCGGTCAAGCACGTCCGCTACGCACTCGATCCCGTCGCGGAGCTCGAGCATGTCGCGCCGCTCATCAAGCAGCTCAAGCGGCTGCAGGATGATCTCGGCCTGCTACACGACGTGGCGCTGGCCGAGGCCCGCCCCCTGCCGGAGCCTTCGTTTGCTCGGCCGGCGACGCCGACCGCCGATGACGCCGCGCGCCGACTTCAGGCGCACTGGGCGCACAAGCGGATCACGTTGTTCACCGAGCTCGACCGCCAATGGCTGGCCGGCGGGCGTGCTGCGCTCCTGTGGGGCGCCCTGGCCACGGTCGGCAAAAAGCTGGAGAGCGCAACATGATCCCGCCGAGCGCTGTTTCCCCCGATCCCGTCTCCGAGTATCAACGGCGACGCGCGTTGCGCCAGACCGAAGTAGCGCACAGCGAACGACGCGACAACCTGATCGCGCAGCTGCGCGGCGTGGTCTTCGTCGCTGGAGTCGTCGTCGTCGTGCTGGCGTTTCGCGGCACCCTCACGCAGGGGTGGTCGGCGCCGTCGATCGCCGCTCCGCTTTTGCTGTTCGTCGCGCTCGTGCTGTTGCACAACCGGGCCGAACGGGCGCTCCAGCAGGCGCGGCTCGGCGTCGCCTTTTACGCTGACGGTCTGGAGCGCCTCGACGGTCGCTGGGCTGGCCGCGGCATGACCGGCAACGAGCTGGTTGGCAGTTCGACGCTCGGGGATGGACCGGTTCATCCGTACGCGCGCGATCTCGACCTGTTCGGGCGGGCCTCCCTGTTCGAGCTTTTGTGTCGCGCCCGGACCCGCCTCGGGCAGCGCCAGCTTGCCGAATGGCTCAAAACCCCGGTCTCCGTCGAAGAAGCGCGCGCTCGGCAAGAGGCGGTCGAGGAGCTGCGCCCCCGCGTCGAACTGCGCGAGGAGATGGCACGCCTCGGTCAGGAGCTCAACGAGCGCACGCAGCTGGCCGTGACTGGGTTAGCGGCTAGCGGACCGGCGGCCGTCGATGCCGAGCTGAGCGCGTGGGCCAGCGCACCGGCGCGCTTTACGGCGCCGCTGGTGTGGAGCTTGGGCATGGTCGTCTCCTCGCTGGCGGTGATCGTTTCGGGCGCCGCGTGGTGGTATGGCCGCTGGCCGCCGCTGCCCGTGATCGGCGCGCTGTGCATCGAGCTCGGGATCTATCGTCTGGCGCGGCCGCATCTGGCGGCGGTGGAAAAGCCGCTGGCCGCGGCGCTCGACGACCTAGAGGCGCTATCAGTACTCCTGAGCGTGATCGAAAATCAGCCGATGCAGTCGCCCTGGTTGGTCGCGCTCCGCAAGCGGGCCGAGGGTGCGGACGGGACGGCGAGCCACGCCGTCGCCTCCCTACGTCGCCGCACCGAGCTCCTACTACAGCAGCGCAATCAATTTTTCGCGCCCATTGGCTTCGTCATCGGCTGGCCGATCCATTGCGCGATCGCGGTCGAATTGTGGCGCCTTCGTCACGGTGCGCGCCTGGCCGGTTGGCTCGGTGCGGCGGCCGAGCTGGAGGCGCTCTTGTCGCTTTCGTCGTTTGCCTACGAGCACCCGGACTACGCGCGGCCGCGCTTTTGCGCTGAGCCGCGGATCGAGGCGCGCGGCCTGGCGCATCCCTTGCTCGGCGCCGAAGCCGTCGGCAACGACGTTGCGCTGGGCGCACCGGCACCGCAGCTGCTCCTCGTCTCGGGCTCCAACATGTCGGGCAAGAGCACGCTGCTGCGCGCGCTCGGCACCAATCTCATTCTGGCGCAGCTCGGCGCACCGGTGCGCGCGTCCGACTTCGTCCTCGGGCCGCTCCAGCTCGGGGCTTCGATTCAGGTCGAAGATTCCTTGGCGGCCGGTGCGTCGCGCTTCTACGCCGAGATCTTGCGCCTCAAGCAGGTGGCCGACCTGGCCCCCGGCCCGGCGTCCGTGAGTGCACCTACACTGCTCTTTTTGCTGGACGAGATCTTGGCCGGCACCAACTCGCACGACCGGCAGATCGGCGCGGCGGCGCTGTTGCGCGCGCTGGTGGCCAAAGGCGCGATCGGACTGTGCACCACGCACGATTTGGTGTTGACCCGGGTGGTCGACGAGCTGGGGTCGCGCGCCGCCAACGTGCACTTCGCCGACCATGTCGAGGGGCAGCGGCTGGTATTCGATTATCGAATGCGTCCGGGAGTCGTCGAGCGATCGAATGCGCTCGAGCTGATGCGCTCCATCGGCCTCGACGTCTAATCCACGTCTAATCCACGTCGATACTATTGAGTGACCTTGCGGATGCGGCGGGCGCTGAGGATGACTAGCGCCGTCGAAATGACGACCAGCGCCAGCACGTTGGGCAGAAGCTCGCGCGGGCCGGCGTCGCGCAAGACCACGCCGCGCATGATCGCGACCATATGGGTGGCCGGCAGGCATCTGCCGATCCAGCGCAGCACGAACGGCAAGCCCTCGGCGGGGAAGATGTAGCCGGACAGAAAGATCGACGGCAAAAGAAACATCTGTGCTTGTTGCTGCGCTTGCGACTGGCTCTGCGCCCCCGTCGAGACGAACAGACCCATAGCGAGTAATGCAAAAAGATAAATAATCGCCATTAAAAACAAAAACACTAAATTACCACGAATCGGCACATCGAAGCCGAAGCGCATCAGAAACAGGATCAGCGCCATCTCGGCCAACCCGATGAACAGATAGGGCCCGAGCTTGCCGAGCATCAAGCCGAGCGGATTGACCGGCGTGACCATCAGCTGCTCCAGGGTGCCGCGCTCACGCTCGCGCACGATGGCCACCGCGGCCAGCACGAGCGCCACGATCTGCAACAAGATCGCCACCAGCCCCGGGATGATGAAGTTGGCGGTCCTGCCGTCGGGGTTGAACAAGATGATCGGCTGCGCCGCCAATCCGATCGAGACGTTGGCCCCGTGCTGCACCGCCTCGATGTTGCTCTGCGCGACCAAGCCGTTGACGGAGGCCAGCGCCTGCGCGCTAGCGTTGGCGTCCGAACCGTCAATCAAGACCAAGATCTTGACATCCTGGCCGCGCGACCGCTTGTCGTGAAAATCCGGTGGGATCACGATGCCGACACGAGCGCGCCCGGCGATGATCTCGGAGCGCGCCTCGCGCGGATTGACCGTCACCTCGCTGATCTCGAACGTGCGTGTGGCGCGCAGCTGGTCGAGCAGCTCGCGGCTCTGCGGCGAGCGATCTTGATCCACGACCACCGTCGGCAGATTGCGCACCGTCTGATCGATAAAACCGAACAGGATGAGCTGAAAGATCGGAATCGAGAAGGCCGCGATCAGCGTGCCTCGGTCGCGAAAGATGTGGAGAAACTCTTTTTTGAAGATGGCGACGAACGAGGACCACATCGCTAGTCTTCCTTCCGTGCGGGTTTGCCCGCGCGCTCGTCGGCGGCCAGCTGGGTGAGCGTGACGAACACATCTTCGAGCGACGGCGCGATCTCACGCGTGCGCCCTTCGGCGATGCCAGCGGCGCGCAGCTCGGCCAGGAGGGTCGCGTCGTCGAGTTTATTGTCGATCTCGGCGTGAACCGCGCGGCCGAAGACCGTCGCCGAACGGCAAAACGGCTGGGCGCGCAGCCAGCGCAGGGCCTGTGCCGCCTCTTTGGTCTCGACCTCGACGCGGCGCGTGTCGGGGCGGTTGACCTGCGGCAGCCGCTTGAGCTCGTCCGGCGTGCCGGTGACCAGCAGCTTCGACAGGTATAGGTAGCCGACCTCGCCGCAGCGCTCGGCCTCGTCCATGTAGTGCGTCGTGACTAGGAGCGTGATGCCCTCGGCGGCCAGCTGAAACAGCAGATCCCACAGCTCACGCCGCGCCACCGGGTCGATACCGGCGGTCGGCTCGTCCAAAAAGACGACACGCGGCTCGTGCATCAGAGCTGCACCGAGCGCGAGACGCTGCTTCCATCCGCCGGACAAAAGACCGGCGCGTCGGTCGACATAGGGCTCGATGTGGGTCAGGTGGATCGTGGCGTCCCGGCGCTGCCGCAGGCGATCGCCCTTGAGCCCGTAAATACCGGCATAAAAATCGAGGTTCTCGCGCACCGTCAGGTCGTCGTAGAGCGCGAACTTCTGGCTCATGTAGCCGATGTGGCGGCGAATCTCCTCTCCGTGCTCGGCCACATCCATGCCCAGCACGCTGGCCTGTCCGCTCGACGGTGCAAGCAAGCCGCACAGGATGCGGATGAGGGTCGACTTGCCCGAGCCGTTGGGTCCCAAGAGGCCGTAGACCTGGCCGCGCCCGACGTTCAACGACACCCGATCGAGCGCGGTGAAATCGCCGAAGCGGCGGACGACGTCGTTGACCGCAATCGCGGGGTCGCGCGGACCATAGGCCTCTTGCGCGAGCGCGGCGCTGGCGGCCGACGACTTTCGGCTCACTTGGGCACCCGGATGAACGCCGCCATGCCGGCGCGCAGCTGGTCATGCGTGTCGTGCAGACCGATGCGCGTCGCGAATACCTGATCCGCGCGTTCGTCGGCGGTCTGCAGATTGCGCGGCGAATATTCACCGACGGCATTGATGTGCTCGACGACGCCTTTCCAATCGCGGTTGTTGAACGAATCGACGGTCACCGGAACCGCTTGGCCGACCACGATGTGACCGAGCTGCGTCTCGGGCACGTAGATGCGCACGTACAGTTGATCCTCTTCGAGCAGGGTCGCGGCGGTCGCGCTGGGCCCCAGAATGTCGCCGGGCCGCAGATCGCAGGCCTCGACGCGCGCCGTGCGCGGCGCCCGGATGAACAGCTCGTCGACCGCGGTTTCGATCGACTGCACCTTGCCCTGCGCCTCTTCGACGACGCCCTGGGCCGCGGCAATGTCCTCGACGCGCGAGCCGGCCAAAACCAGCTTGGCTGAGGCCTGCGCTTCGAGGGCCCGCGCCGCCGCTTGGTCCACGTCCTCTTTGCGCGAGCCGTTGGTCAGCTCGTCGAGCTGCTCTTTGATTGCGTCGCGCTGCGCTTGCTCGGACTTGAGCTGAATCTGCGCATTGTCGGCCTCGGCCTGCGACGCCGCGCCCGAGGCGATCAGCTTTTTCATGCGGCCTTCATCGAGCTGCGCCTTTTCCAGCGCGACCTGTGCGGCCGCCAACCGGGCACGGGCGCCGCGAATCTGCTCGCCGCGTGCTCCGGTGCGACTTTCGGAAAGTGCGGCTTCCGCCGTTAATGCGCGAGCCTTGGCTTGCTGGATTTCTTCGGGGCGTGCGCCTTTTTCGAGCTTGGCCAAATTGGCCTTCGCCTGGTCCAGCTGGCCGTGCGCCGCTAAAAGCTGCCCCTTGAGGTCGCCGGTCTCAAGCTCGAGCAGCGGCTGGCCGGCCTGCACCAGATCGCCTTCGCGCACCATCACCGCCTTGATGCGCCCGCCGGTGCGCGATCCCACCGCGATGGTGCGCGCCTCGATGGTGCCGCTCCACTCGTAGGGCTGGCGCGACTGATAGAGCCGATAGCCGCCGTAGCCGATCAGCAGCGCGCCGCCGACGATGAGCGGGATCAGACGTTTGTTAAACGGTCGCGAGGTCTCGTCGTTGGCCATGGTCTCCTCCGCGCCGACTACTTCGCCGCGCCCAGGATGTTGTTGGGGAAGGCGCCAATGCTTTGCTGCAGCCCGAGATCGGACAGCGCCAAGTCGAAACGCGCTTGCGCCCGTGCCACCTCGGAGCCGACTAGGGTGTCTTGGGCCTGCAGAAGGTCGAGCTGCGTCGCGGTGCCGGCGTCGTGCTGAACGCGCACCAGGTTGAGCGTCTCGGTCGAGAGCTCGACGGCGCGCTCCGCAGTTTGCAGCGCCTGCCGTTTGGTCGACAGCGTCTGCTCGGCATTGCGCACATTGTCGGCGACCGAGTCGCGCAGGCTCAACAGGCGCTGCCGATTTTCCACGGCCTGTGCTTGCGCCAAGTGGCGCGCAGCGTCGCGGACGCCGGCGTCGTACAGAACCCAGTCGAGCTGCAGGCCGACGAGCCACGCGTACTTGTCGCCGGAGAAGCCGGCATAGTTGAAGCCGCGCAGCTGGCCGAACGCCGACAGCGTCGGGGCATAGCGCCATTCGGCCGACGAAACTTGTGCGTCGCTCGCTGAAACCGTCAGCTGGGCGGAGGCCAGCTCGGGGCGCAGCTTGAGGGCCTCGTCGACCAGCGCGTCGCTGTGCTGATCTAGGTTCATGGGGGCGCGCTCGGTCAGCAAGTGAAAGGGCGTCCGTATTTGCAGCGCGGTCGCCAGCGCGCGATAGGCCTGATCGTGTGCGTCCGACGCCTCGCGGGCCGCTTGCACGGCGCGGTCCATGGCCACCTGCGCGCGCATCAGCTCGACGCGATTGACCACGCCAGCATCGAGGCGCGTCTGCGCGTCATCGCGCGTCTTTTGTGCGACTTCGACGGCGTGCTTGCGCGCCGAGACGATCTCGTCGGTCCCGGCAGCGCCGTAAAACGCCTGCGCCGCAGAGTACAAGAGCTGCGACTCGGTGACCGCGAGGGTGGCGCGGGCGGCTGCAAAGCTCCGGTTCGCCGACTTGACCCCGGGATAGGCCCACGGCACGACCAGCGGCACCGTCGCGTTGAGCGCACCGTCGAGCTGCTCGCCCTTTTGAATGACGATGCTGGTCGGCGCTTGCGCGTTGACCATGGCCTCGAACGCATTGACGGCCTGCTGCGCCGCCGGCGACGCCATCCCGACGATCGTGGCGAGCCCGAACAGCGCCTGATTCTGGCCCGAGAGGTCGAGCTTCACCTCTTTGTAGTTGTGGGTGTATTTGCCCTGCGCCGCCAAGGTCGGCAAGAGCGGCTGCCAGGACTGCTCGATGGCCACGTGGGCCTCGTCGAGGCGAGCGCGCGCGGCGGCCAGATCGTGGTTCTGCGCGCGGGCCAACTCGAGCGCCTGGACCAGCGTCAGCGCCTCATCGGCATGGGCCGGCGTCACGGAAATCAGCGGAAGCAGGATGGACAGCAGCAAAAACGGCAATTTTTTCACATTCGCAGCGCGCATATCGCAATCACCTTTCATCGGGGCCGTGGCTTCTTCTTACGCAGGACCTTTTTTTTCGTCGAGGGCGGCCCGAATCCGCTCCACAGAAGGCTGACCAAGCCGCGCACGAAGTCCTCTGCGGTCAGCGGCAGCTCAACCGTGGTGCGCAGCACGAGCTCTAAAAACACGAAATTCTGCAGCGAGCCCAAGATCGTT
>JBBQIO010000093.1:0-9350 GCA_038325015.1 Polyangia bacterium | reverse complement strand
GGCTTGAACGACGACGGCGTGCGCGCCCGTGATCTCGGGATCGCCCGACGACAGCGGCGCCGCGCGATCGCTCATCGATCAGTTCTGCTTGATGTTGCCGGCCATCTCGAAGATCGGCATGTACATGGCGATGATGAGACCACCGACGATGCCGCCCAAGAACACCATCATCAGCGGCTCCATCAGCTTGGTCAGCGCACCGACCGCGACGTCGACCTCGTCCTCGTAGAAGTCGGCGATCTTTTGCAGCATGGTGTCCATCGCGCCAGTCTGCTCGCCGACGCCGATCATCTGCACGACCATCGGCGGGAACACCTTGGTCTCCATCAGCGGCTCGGCCATGTTCTTGCCTTCGGAAATCTTGCCGCGCGCGTACATGATCGCGTCGTGGATGACCACGTTGCCGGCGGTCTTGGCCACGATCTCCATGGCGTCGAGAATCGACACTCCCGACGACAAGAGCGTACCCATCGTGCGGGTGAAGCGCGCCACCGCGACCTTGCGGATGACGTTGCCGATGATCGGCGCCTTCAAGATGATCTTGTCGAATAGCGCGCGGCCTTTTTTGGTGCGCATCCCGTACGTAAAGCCCGCGAACAGCGCACCGGCGGTGGTGAAGATCAAGAAGATGTGGTCGATGAAGCCGTTGGACAGGTTGATGACGAACTGGGTCGGCTTGGGCAGCGCGCCGCCGCCGAAGTCTTTGAACATGTTTTCGAAGACCGGAATCACCTTCCACAACAAGAGCACGACGACGCCCATGGCCACGCCCAAGATCGAGATCGGGTAGACCATCGCGCCCTTGACCTGCGACTTGAGCTTCATCGCTTTTTCGATGTAGGTCGCCAGCCGCTGCAAGATCGTGTCGAGGATGCCGCCGACCTCGCCGGCCTGCACCAAGTTGACGAACAGATCGTCGAACGCCTTGGGCTTCTTGCGCATGCCTTCGGACAGTGTGGAGCCTGACTCCACGGAGCTCTTGACGTCGTACAAGATCTTGCTGAAGTTCTTGTTCGGCGCCTGCGACGCCAGGATGTCGAGGCACTGCACGATCGGCAGACCGGCGTCGATCATGGTCGCGAATTGCCGCGTGAAGACGACGATGTCCTTCTCCGAGACGCCGCCGCCGAACGGATTCGGAATGACGATCTCTTTGCCCTTTTTACGGGCCTTGGACAAGGTGATGCCCTGCGCGCGCAGCCGGTTTGCGATCTCCGGCTCGGCCTCGGCGTCCATCGTGCCTTTTTTGATCTCGCCGGAGCGAGTACGGCCCTCCCACGCGAATGCAGGCATCTTTCGTTACTCCTTTACGATGTTCATCGCGACGGTCGCTGGCCCGGCGGCGTTCCGCCTGCGGCGCCGCCCCCGGCCGCAATCATGTTGCGCAATTCTTCGGGGTCGCTGCTGTATTCCAGCGCTTGCTCCATGGTGATCGCGCGCTTGGTGTAGTGCGCGAATAGCGCCTGATTCGCCGTCTGCATGCCGAACTTGGTCTGCCCCAGCTGCATCTGCGAATAGACCTGATGCACTTTGTCTTCGCGGATGAGGTTCCGGATGGCCGGCGTCGGCACCATGACCTCGAGCACCAGCGCGCGCCCGCCGCCCTGCTTGGGAATCAGCGACTGCGACAGCACGCCCTCGAGCACCATCGACAGCTGCGCGCGAATCTGCGGCTGCTGATAGGCCGGGAAGGCATCGATGATGCGGTTGATCGTCGAGACGCAGCCGTTGGTGTGCAGCGTGCCGAAGCACACGTGGCCGGTCTCGGCGATGGTCAGCGCCGCCTCGATGGTCTCGAGGTCGCGAAGCTCGCCGACCAGCACGACGTCCGGGTCCTGGCGCAAAATCGACTTGAGCGCCTTTTTGAAGCTGTGCGTGTCGGAGCCGACCTCGCGCTGGTTGACGACGCAGTTCTTGTGCTCGTGAATGAACTCGACCGGATCTTCGATGGTGATGATGTGGCCGTGATCGTCGACATTGATCTTGTCGACCATCGCCGCCAGCGTCGTCGATTTGCCCGAGCCGGTCGGGCCGGTGACCAAGATCAGCCCGCGCGGCCGCTTGCACAGCTCGGCCACCACCGGCGGCAGATTGAGCTCGGCGAAGCTGCGAATCTTGAATGGGATGAGTCGGAAAGCGCCGCCCGTGGCCTGCTGCTGCACAAAGATGTTGGCGCGAAAGCGCGCCAAACCCTTGATGCCGAACGACATGTCGAGCTCGTTGTTCTCTTCGAATACCGCTTTTTGTGCGTCGGTCATGATGGAGTAGCAAATGGCCTTGGTCTCATCGGCGGTCAGGGGATCGGTCTTGAGCTTGACCAGATGACCGTCGAGTCGAATCTGCGGTGGCGAGCCGCGCGCGATGTGAAGATCGCTGGCGCCGTTGTCGACCATGGTCTTGAGAAGCTGCTGCAGCGACGGGGGCATGGGGACTCCTTAGGACGTTGCGCCGTCGGCCACCGAGACGCGGAGCACCTCTTCGACGGTGGTGATCCCTTCGATGAGCTTGGAGATGCCCGACATACGCAGCGACTGCATGCCCTGCCGGATGGCCTCGGCCTTGAGCTCGGTCGTCGACACGCCGTGCAGCACGAGCTCCTTGAGCGGGTCGAAAAAGGGCATGACCTCGTACAGCGCGATACGCCCCTTGTAGCCGGTGTTCGAGCAGTTGCGGCAGCCGGCGCCCTTGAACAGCGCCAGCTTCTTGGCGATCTCGGGTTTTACCCCTAAATCGACCAGGCCCTTTACATTGGCTTCGACGGGTTGCTTGCACTCTGAGCAAATTTTGCGAGCGAGACGCTGCGCCAAGATCAGGTTGACCGAGGCGGTCACCAAGAACGGCTCGACGCCCATATTGAGAAGACGCGAAATCGTCGACGGCGCATCGTTGGTGTGCAGCGTCGACAGCACGAGGTGGCCGGTGAGCGCCGCCTTGACCGCGATCTCCGCGGTCTCGAAGTCGCGAATCTCTCCCACCATGATGATGTTCGGGTCCTGCCGCAGAAACGACCGCAGCGCGGTGGCGAAATTGAGCCCCACGCCCTCGTGCATCTGCACTTGATTGATGCCCATCAAGTTGTACTCGACAGGATCTTCGGCGGTCGAGATGTTGCGCGTCGGCTTGTTGAGCTCCTGCAGCGCCGAGTAGAGCGAAGTCGTCTTGCCCGATCCGGTCGGGCCGGTGACCAGCACCATGCCGAACGGCTGATTGATGGCCTTCATGAACTCTTTGAGCTGCGCCTCTTCGAAGCCGAGCTTGGTCATGTCCAGCTGGAGGTTCGACTTGTCGAGGAGCCGCAGCACGATCTTTTCGCCGAACAGCGTCGGCAAGACCGAGACGCGGAAGTCCATCTCCTTGTCCTTGCCGAGCTTGAGCTTGATGCGCCCGTCCTGCGGCAAGCGTCGCTCGGAGATGTCCAGGTTGGACATGATCTTGAGCCGCGAGGTCACCGCCGCCTTGAGCTTGAGCGGCAAAGGCGGGTTCTCTTCATAGAGCACGCCGTCGATGCGGTAGCGGACGCGAAACGCCTTTTCGTAGGGCTCGCTATGGATGTCGCTCGCCCGCTTTTTGATCGCGTTGAGCAAGATGACGTTGCACAGCTTGATGACCGGCGCCTCGCCCGACGCCTTTTCCAGGTCGACGACGTTGACCGAATCCTCGCCGTCGGTGCCGACCTCGACGGTGTCGGCATCGATGTCGCCGAGCACGTCGTCGTAGCTGACCTGCCGCTCATAGTAGCGCTGGATCGCCTCGTCGATGGCGACCTCGCTGGCAACCACGACCTCGATGTTCAGGCCGGTGCGAAACTTGAGATCGTCGATCGCGTAGATGTTCGACGGGTCGCTCATCGCGACGATCAGCGTGGCGCCGGCGCGGTTCACCGGAATCAGCTGATGGCGCTTGGCCAGCTCGGTCGGCACCAGCTGGATGACGTCGTTGGTGACCTCCCACTCGGAGAGGTTGATTGACGGGACGCCGTACTGCTTGGAGAGAAAGGCGGTCAGGTCCTCTTCGTTGATGATGCCGAGCTTGGTCAGGCTGTAGCCGAGCCGCGAGCCGTTCTTGCGCGTCTCGTCCTGGGCTTTTTGCAGCTGCGTGAGCGAGATCAGGTTTTCGCGGACCAGGAGCTCTCCGAGGCGGCTCATTCAGCGGGCTCCGGTGGGGTAACAGGTGGCGTTGGAGATAGACATGGGACGTACCAGCGTATCAGCGGCTACGGGGGGGGTCAAACCTGCGGGGCCGCGGCAAAGGGCCAAAAGCAGTGTTACAACCGCCAGATGAGCGCGACGAACGAGCTGCCGGGGAACCGTTTTGGCACCCATCGCGTGGTCGAGCCCATCGGCACGCTGCCGCAGGCCGCGTGGCGCCTAGACAACGACCTGACGAAGCTCTACGACAACGAGCTCGTCATCGACGTCGAGCGGCTCAACATCGACTCGGCCAGCTTCGTGCAGATGCAAAGTCAGGGCGACGTCGCCGCCCAGATTGGCAAGACCGTGGCCGACCGCGGCAAGCAGCACAATCCGGTCACCGGCTCCGGCGGCATGCTGCTCGGACGGATCGCGCGCATCGGATCGGCGCTGTCCTCGGACCCGCGCGTGGCCGAGCTGCGCATCGGTGATCGGGTGGCGACGCTGGTCTCGCTCAGCTTGACGCCCCTTCATCTCGACGAAATCGCCGCCGTCGATGTGGCGCGCCATCAGGTCGAGGTGCGTGGGCAGGCGGTGCTCTTCGCATCGGGCGCGTGGGCGACCCTTCGGTCCGAGCTGCCTGAGACGGCAGCGCTGGCGGCGCTCGACGTCGCCGGTGCGGCCCCCCAAGTGGCACGCCTGGTGCGCCAGGGCGATCGCGTGCTGGTGCTCGGCTGCGGTGGCAAATCAGGATTATTGTGCAGTGCAGCAGCGCGCCGCGCGGGTGCGGCGATTGTAGTCGGCGTCGAGCGATCCGAGGCCGCCGCCGCCGGTGCGCGTCGTCTTGGCGCGTGCGATACCATCCTCATCGCCGATGCCGCCGATGCGGTGGCCGTTTCAGAGGCCGTCGTCCAGGCGGTTGGAGAGGTCGACTTCGCGGTCAGCTGCGTCAACGTCGCCGACGCCGAGATGAGCGCGATCTTGTCCACGCGCCAAGGCGGCACGATCTATTTTTTCAGCATGTCGACGTCGTTTACCAAAGCCGCTCTCGGCGCCGAGGGCGTATCGCGCGACGTCGAGATGATCGTGGGCAACGGCTACTGCGTGGGTCACGCCGCGGCGACGTTGAAGCTGCTCGACGAGGAGCGGATCTTGCGGGAGCTGTTCGTGGAACGCTACGGCTGAGCGAGGAGCGCGGGCGGTTACGGCGAGGTCGATCCCGGGCAGCTGTGCGTCGTCGACCAGGTGGCCATCTGGATGCTGAAATTGTTGATGTCCATGTTGTTCGCGCCCGCCACTACGACGTAGTAGATGCCGTTGCTGATGGTCGTCGAGACGCAGCCGTTCGAGACCGCGGTCCCGTCGGCGACCAGCTGATTCATGTTGCTGTCGTAAATGGCCACGTCGAGATCGCCGTGGCTGATGTCGTATTCGATGTTGGCTACCAGCGTCAGCGACCCGGATCCTGCACTGTTGTCGATTTTGTAAAAGTCGACGTCGTGGTTGTTGGTCGCTGGATTGGGGCCGGTCGGGCAGATGGCCTTGCCGCCGATGGTGGGCGGCGTGGCGTTGTCGGCCCTGGGCGCCCATGCGAGCGGCTGGCCATACGGGTCCGGCCCGTCGTTGGGCTCCTCGCCCTGGTCGGGACAGTCGGACGCGCTGGCGAAGCTTGGCGGTGTTTGCGTGCCGGTGTAGGCGGCGCCGGTCTTGGTGATGGTGATGTCCGCGCCGCGGACAATCGGCATCGACCCCGATGATTCGCAGCTGCCGCTGATGCAGGTCAGCCCCTCGGGGCAGCCCGGATTGGCCAGCGTGCACGTGAAGCGACCGTTGGCCACGTCTGGATTGAAACAGCCGGCCGAGGCCAGCACTGCGACGAGAAGCAGGGGAGTGACAAACATGATTACCGCTCTGTGCATCTTCTCTGGCCCTTCTGGTCTTGCGCTCATCTCGCGGTGGCAAGCCGAGACGGAAACTGACTAAAACGTCGCGCTAAAGCCGACGCCGGCTCCGTGCGGGCCGGCGCTCGGCGCTATCATCCACGACGGCGCCTTGGCCTCGTCGCTGTGGCGCGACGCGCTGCCGTTGCGCTTCGGCGCGGACTCCTGGTCGTGCTTGTGCGCCACACGCTCGGCGACAATCACGGCGATACCGCCCACGGCCAAGAGCCCGCCGGTGACCGACAGACCGATGCCGACGCCGTTCCAATGCTTTCCGTCGGCCTGGATGCTGGCGTCGTCGATGCCGCCCGGAGCCGTCGGATCCTGGAACTGATAGGGCGCTCCGCCGCGCGTGCCATCGCCGTTCTTCGCGTCCTCCGATATGGTGTTGGCGTCGGTCCGCGCCTTGCTCAAGCCGACCATACCGCCCACGAACAAGCCGGTGCCAACGACCGTCATGGCCACGCCCAGGTAGAACAGCTTGCCGAAATGCGACGGACCCGAGGAGGCCACCGGCGTGTTCTTCTTGGCCAAAAGAGGCGCCTCCTCTTCGTCGAGGTGCTCGTCGCCCGCGCTGGCGACGCTCTGCGTGGCCTGGTTCTCGTCGAACAATTGCGGCTTGGCGCTGGGGTCGACCATCACGATGTTGGGGCTGTCAGACGTGCCGATGGTGCGCATCACGGCATCGTGGGCGTCGTGGGCTTCGATGTAGTACTGGACGGCTTTGCCCTGCACGACCTCGGACGGGATGCGCCCCACCTTGCGATCGCCGTGGCGCTTCATGAGGACGGCGGTGTACTTCTCGTCGCCGCTGGCGCGGTAGAGCACGAAGACTTTGACGCCCTTCAAGACCGGCATCTTGACGACGATGTCGAGCGGCGTCTCGGGCGGCGCGGCATCGACTGCATTGTGCTCGAAGTCGAACGCCGGAGCGGGGGCCACTGCGTCATGTGGTGGCGGCGGCAGGGTCGGCGGCTTGGGCGTCTGGGCCTCAGCGGCCTTGTCGGCTTTCTCAGGCTTGTCGCCCTTGTCGTGCACGCGCTTAGAGCCCGGGACCTCGTCGTCCGAGGCGGGCGGCGAGTCGGCCGGAGCGGCTGCTGCCAGCTCGCGCACCGCGGCTTCCGCTTCAGGGCGCTCTTTGGCCTGTGGCGGCGCGTCTTTGAGGTAGTGCTGAAAGGCGTCGAGGGCCGCCGACGCCTGGCCCATCTTGCGATAGGTGCGGCCGAGGTTGATGAGCATTGCGGCGAGCGGATGCAGTCGGTACGCCTCTTTGAGCTCGGTCACAGCCGCGGAGTAGTCGCCGTGCTGATAGGCTGCCAGGCCAGTCTTATAGTGCTCTTTGGCGGCGGTCAAAGCGTCGTCGGCGTGAGCCACTGGCGCACTGGCCAACCATGCGAAAACGATGCACGCGGTTGCCATCCACTTCCACTGAATCATTTGCTTTGCCTCTTTTTTCGATTCGCCCGCCCGACCGTAGTGACCGGCGGGGCCACGCCTTTTTTACGGGTCGCGTGGGCCTCTATACGCTGGCTGGGCCGTCTTGCGGAAGGCTTTTCGCTACTCGCTGAAAGGGTCGACCCAGTCGCCGCCCTTTTGCGCTTTTCCACTCTTCTTCGGGGCCTTCGGTGGCGTCACTTTGGCGACGGTGACCGGCTTGGCGCGCGGCGCCGCCGCAACGACGTGCGTCGGCTTGGTGCGGTGAGCCACGGCGACGCGCTTCCGGGTGGGTGCCGGCATGCTGACCGGGTCGGGCGGAAGCGCGGTGACAATGGGCTGCGGAGCCGGGATGGCCGGCTTGAGGGCGGCCAGCGCCGCGGACGAAGGGGCCGCCGTCGCCGGAGCCGCGACCAGAGCGGCAGCGACCGGAGCGGCAGCGACCGGAGCGGCAGCGACCGGAGCCGCAGCAACGGCAGGAGCAACGGCTTTTGCGGGCGCTACCGCGACCGCCGCTTCAGGCTTATTCTTGGGCTTGCTCCCGCCCACGACCAGCGAAACGATCAGCGCTCCGACGGCGAAGGCACCGCCGATCGCCCCGATCATCAGCCAGCGATTTTGCGTCGGAACAGGGGCCATCGCGGTCGGCCGCGCCGATCGGACGAGATCGGTCGGCTCGGATTTGGCGAACAAATCGGAGGTCTCTGACTTGACCGTTCCGTCGTCGTCCGCTGAAAAGACGCTCTTGGCCCAGGCGCGGCGGTCTGGCTGGCCCGCGGCCGTCTGGGCGGCCGGGCTCTTGCGGCGCTCACTCGGGCGCGCGAAGGC
Organism: Polyangia bacterium; assembly: GCA_038325015.1. Taxonomy (GTDB): domain Bacteria; phylum Myxococcota_A; class Polyangia; order Palsa-1104; family Palsa-1104; genus JBBQIO01. The sequence continues at coordinate 1,018 of JBBQIO010000093.1, read as the reverse complement.
ATCGACCGCTGGCTCTGCCACGGGCGCCGGCTCGGCCGCAACTGCGCTGGCCGTCTCGACCGGCATCGCGTCGAACGGATTGCGGCGCTTGGCCGCAGCCACGGGCTTGGGCGCCGGAGCCGGCTCGCCCTCCGCTTCCATCGAAGCGAAGGGATTCTTGCGCGTGTTTCTCTTGTTGCTGACCTCCACCGTTGGCGCCGCCGGTTCGGGCTTGGTGACCGAAATCGGCGTGGTGCTCTTTTTGGCCGTCGGCTTGACTGCGACCTCGAGCTGCGTCGGACGGCTGACGCGACCCGGCAGCGTCGACGATTTTGCTTTGATCGGCGCGGCCGGCTGGCTCTGTGACTGTGACTGTGACCCCATCGGCAGCACGGCGATTCCCGGCTTGACCTCGATGGTCGGCATGGGCTTGCTCGGGCGCGTCTTGGTGCCCCCCGAGTAGGGTGTCTTGAACGGCGCATTGGGCGTCGGATTCGCCGCCTTGACCGGTGCAGCCGGCTGCGGCGCGACCGGTGCCGCCGCGAGCTCCTCGTCGAGATCTTCGTCGTCGTCGATCAGCTCGACGTCGCCAGTGTGCAGGTCCCAGCCGTCGGTCGAGGGAAACGAAGCATTGGCCTGGCTAATGAAATCCTCCAAGGATGCTTCCATGGAAGGGGCGATGGTCGACGGCGACGTTCGATCACCATCATTCGAGCTCGGGGGTAGTGGTGGCATCTTCGCGCTCTTGTTTCCTGAGTTGCGGGGAGTGTCGCGCATGGCTTCTTCCACGTCTACCACCTCGAGCTTGGTGATCGGAATCGTCTGACCGGCGGCGCCCGCCGCACCTGCATGCGCGATGGCCATGGGCGCATCGTCGGCATCGTCTTGGTCGCCCAGCTCGTCACCGTCCTCGTCCTCGTCGGACAACGCCGATGCGGCGTGCGAAATTTCGGTCGCTCGCTCGTCGCCCACAGGGTATAGCTCAGCGGCACCGGTTGCCGAATCACTGGTCGAGTCGTTGGCGGTCATCATGGTCGTC
>JBBQIO010000092.1:0-9400 GCA_038325015.1 Polyangia bacterium | reverse complement strand
TGACCACGACGACGACGACTAGCGGGCCGTTCACGGACCGGACAATCACATATCGCGGGCGTGGTACTGTAAATCGATGGGTGTTGCTGTCTTGCGCTCATACGGACTACGCGCAATTGCGATCTATGTCTGCGCTGTAGTCGTCTGCCTGCTCGGGACCGGTTGCCGCACTCCGCCTTTGCCGGAGTCGCTCTCCGGCGAATCGAGCGATCTGGCCCGGACGGATTTGTCGGCGGCGATGGGCGATCTTGGAAGCCGCGACCTGTCGATTCCCGATTTGACGATACCCGATTTAGCGATACCCGATTTAGCGCTATTGCATTCGGCGATATCCGATTCCGATTTATCCCGGTGCTCGATTGCGTTGACCTAGCGAGGGCGAGAATGACGAGACGAATCGCGAGCGCGCCCGGAGCGACCGACCGAGCCGTACCGTCGGTACGGCGACCGAGTGGAGTGAGGACGAAGCCGCGAGGCGGCCGTCAGGCTCGACCGCAGCGGTCAACGCAATCGAGCACCGGGATAATGTCCCCTCGCCGTGATTTCGCCGCTTCGGACGAGGGACCGCCGGCGGTCGGAAGCCTGCGTGGCCAACAACGACGACACTGTCGAGGTCTTCAACGCCCAACAAATTGGGGATAGCCCTCCCCTGCGCCGGTTCGGACGCCTGGCCCAGCTCAACCGACCGGTCGCGGTGGCGATGGACACAGTGAACAACGAGATCGTGGTGGCGAACTTCACCAATCGGTCCGTCACCACTTACGCCCGCCTGGCAAACGGCGTCGTCGCGCCGGTTCGGCAGATCATCGGCGCCATGTCCGGATCGCACGAGCTGACGGCGATCGCGGTCGACCCGGTGAACGACGAGATCCTCCTGTGCGACTTTGGCTCCATCGTCGTGTATTAGCGGACGGCAACCGGGAACGCGGCGCCATTGCGGACTGATGGCCAGCATCAACGTCTACTCACGCACCGCAAATGGAAGCGCTGTGCCGCTGCGGAGCTTCTTGGACGTGTCCAGAGCGGACGCTGCCGCCGGCGTGGCCGTCGATGCAGTGCATGACGAAATCTTGGTCGCCAACGGCGGCAGCATCTCGGTGTATTCGCGAACCGCCAGCGGCCTGGTGAGCCCACTGCGAACCATCTCCGGATCCGCGACCGGGCTGGAGGGCGGCGCCTTGAGCGTGGCCCTCGATCTTGTGAACGACGAGGTGCTGGCCCTCGCCTACCCCAACACGATCACCGCCTACCCGCGGACGGCAGACGGGAACGTGGCGCCGGTGCGAACTCTTTCGGGTGTGGTCGCCAATCTGAGTCAGCCGAGCTTTGCCGTCGATCCTACTCACCACGAGATTGCTGTTGCGGACGACCAAAAGAATACCGTCTCGGTGTACGCGCGCACGGCCAGCGGAAACAATGGACCGCTCCGCACAATTCTATCTGGAGACTCGAGTGCTATCGCGACGCCCTATGGAATTGCCGCCGACACCGCACACGACGAGATCTTCGTATCGAACGCCGCGATCAGCACGATCACCGTTTATTCACGATTTCACCGAAGAGATTCTCACGGCCGGCAGCGCGGTGGTCGTGCACGCGCGCACAGCGACGGGCGACGCCATTCCACTGCGAACGATTTCTAACGCTGGGCTGCATGTGACCGGCCTGGCACTCGACCAGGCGCGCGACGGGATCTTCACGATCAACGATGCCCAGCACGCGGGCATCATGGTCTTTTCACGAGCGGCGAGTGGGACAGTTCCAGCGCAGCGAACCATCGCCGGACCGGCGACATTTCTATACGCGGACCCAACCATCGACTTCTATTCGCCCGCATTGATCACCATCTGCCATTGAACGATCTCGGCGCCGTTTGACATCTGCACTCATCAGGCGTGCCATCGCCATGGAGGTTCCTCATGAAAAAGTCCTTAGCAGTGGCGCTCCTGCTATCGGTTGGTTGTGGTGGCAACGCCATTGCTCCCGGTGCGGATGCGGGTGCTGATCTGGCCCCAGGCGCGGCCAGCCAGTGGTATTCCACCTGCGGCGATCCAGTCTGCGGTGGCCATCGCGATCATCCTGGCGTCGCCGCTTGCACGACGGAGAAGTCAGGTGCGGCCTGTTCCTCGACGGGAACGCAATGCGATCCAATGAACGACTGCAACCAGCTCCTGGTGTGCGCGACCAGCGATCCGATGCACGGAGGCGCCTGCCCTGTGTCGCGCAAGCGCTTCAAAGAAGACATCGTCTATCTCGACGACGCAGCGCTCGACCGCGTCTACGGCGAGCTCATTGCCCTGCCGCTCGCCAGTTGGCGATACAAAGGCACACAACCACGGCGCCTCGGCTTCTTGATTGACGACGCCGAACACGCGCCCGCTGTCGATCCCGAGCGCGATATGGTCGATTTGTACGGCTACACCAGCATGGCGGTCGCCGCGCTCAAGGTGCAAGCGCGCCAGATCGCTGAGCTGCGCAGCGAGGTCGCAAAGCTCAAGCGCACACGCTCCCATTCAGAGTAACGCCGTCGTTTGATTCGAATAGATATGGTTCAGCTAGATCGAGAGCGAGTGCCTCGCCGGCGCCGGCACTTGTCGAACCGACGTTTTCACCGTGCCCGGATGCTAGCGGCCGTTCACCATCGCTAGCGTCGCGCGCATCTCGTCGACCAGCGGGCGCAGCGGCGGCTTGGTGCGGTCGTTTTCGATCTGTGCTTCGAGCGCCTTTTTCGCCACGTCGTCCGTGTGCGTGCCGAGCTTGCCGACGCCGAAGAGCACTGCTAGGCGCACGATCGGCTCTCGGCTCGCGACCTTCTTGGCCAAAAACGGCAGCGCAGTAGCTGGCGCCGAAGCCCCGAGCTGCGCGAGCATGAATGCCGCCTTCTCCTGCTTGGCCAGCACTGCGTCGTCGAGTGCCTTGCCGTAGCACGCGAGATCTTTGCCGCACACCTTGGACACATCGAGCCGCTGCGCACACTCCGCGAACAGATCCTTTTCCACCTTCTCGGCTTTGGCCACGCCGGCGACCGGCGCCGCATCTGCGGCTCCGCCAATCCGTGAATAGGCCAGGGCCGCGGCGCCGCGCACGTCGTCCGCCTTTTCGGTGCGCGCCACGGCGAGCAGCGCCGGCAGCGACGATGGGTCTTCGGCCAGCCCGAGTGACTCGGCCGCCGCGACGCGGACCGTCGCCGGCAGCTTGGCGTTGCTCAGCGTCGCAACAATGTCCTTGATCGACGACGGCGCCGCGATCATCCCGAGCGCGTAAAGGATGCCGTTGTGCGAGCTTCCCTCAGATGGCTTCTGTAGCGCCGCCAAGAGAGCTGGCAAGGCGTCCTTGTCGCGCAGATCGCCGATCACCAGCGCGGTCTTCTGCACAACGACGCCAGGGCGGAATTCATATTTCTTGGCGTCTTGTTCTATTTTTGTATTTTTTCTTTGCATCGCCTCGACCAGCGCCGGACCTGAGGCCTTGCCGATCTGCAGCAGCGACATGCGGCACGGCTGAAAAATGTCCGAGCCCCGCCCGGTCATGAACAGCCCGCGCACCAGCGCCGGCACCGCCCGCGCGTCGCCGAACTCGCCGAGCGATTGCGCCGCGACGTTGTTCAAAAAGAAATCTTGGTCGTCGGCCGAATTTTGCAGCACTTGCACCAGCGCGTCGACCGCGCGCGGGTCTTTGATTTTGACCAGCGACTTCATCGCTTCGAGCTTGACGATGTTGCACGCCGTCTTGATCGGCAACGGCTTGGCCAAAGTCGCGATCAGCGGCGCCACCGCCGACGGATCGGGCACATCGCCGAGCGCGTTGGCGGCCACCTTGGCGGCTTCACATGAGTCGGTGCTGTAGTCGAGCGCCTCGACAAACACCGGCACCGCCTCTTTGCTCTTGAAGTGCGCAATGGCCCGCAGATGCTCCGGATCGCGCGACTTCTTGTAGAGCGTGATCAGCGGTCCGACGGCCGCCGGGTCGTTGATGCGCTGCAGCTGGACGATCGCTTCGGACTGCTCGCGCGGATCGTTGAGCTTGTTGATCCAGGTCTTGGCATCCCGCGGATCGCTGACGCATCCGCCGACCATCGTGCATGCCGCCACCACCGCCAGCGACGCCATCGACGTACGAAGTGTCTTCATTTGAAAAACCCCTCCCCCAAAAGAAAAACGCCGGGAGGCTGAGCTCCCGGCGTAGTTGAAATCAATCGCGACCCTTACGGAGCAACGTCTCAGCTTCCTTTGCCCTTGGCCTGCACTGCGAAGTTGACGTTCGCATAACCGGCGAGCGAGCAGGAGAACATCACCTTCTTGATGACCTTGAAGTCGACATTCTTGTCCGCCTGAACGATCACCGTGTTGTAACCGGCCGTGTCGCTCGGGTGCAGAAGCTTGTAGTTGTTCTTCAGCGTCACCAGATCGTCGTGCAGCTTGGTGATCTTGAAGTCCGAGGTGTTCTGCTGATTCAAATCGTTGGCGTCCGCTTCCATCTCGCCGTTGAGTGTCACTGCATCGGAAGAGACGGCGATAATTGGAGCCTGCTCCAGCGCTTTAAAGTTGTGGGCGTCGGGCAGAACGATGTTCCGGTTGACCGACAGGAGCTCGCCGGACGCGGAAAACGTCTGCAGCAAAAAGACGACCAGAATAGTCAACATGTCGACCATCGACGTCAAGTTGAGGTCCGCGTTGACCGCCTTTTTCGACGAGCCATGGGCGCGCACGAACCTGAGCGGCACGTCCTTCTTGAGCCGTGGCCCCGGCTTCTGAATCATCGAGGGGCGATCGGAGTGAGTGGCGCCAGACATTAAGTGCCTCCCCCTTTGTCACTGAGGCCGATATCCGGAAAGCCCGCGGTAATCACGACGTCCATCGTCTTGATGATCTTGTTGTAGACCACCGCGTCGTCGGATTTGACGGCGATGTTGTGCTTGTCCGCGGGCAGTGCCGGGTTCGAGCGCATGTTCTTCAGAATGTCGGCCAGCTTGTCGTAATCGTACTCGTCGCCCTTGAGCGGGATAGGCGTCGAGTCGCCCGCCGACGTCGCAAACGTGTAGCCGTCCTTGTCGATGTAAAGCGTCAGCTCGAGCTGCTTCTCGGGGGGCGGCTCGTCCGTTGCGCCCTGCGATCCCTGCCCCTTTTGGGTCACGTCCATGCGCGCCAACTGCGTCCACACCGCCGTGATCAGAAGGAACGAAATGCAGCACGACAACAGGTCGATAAACGGCACCAAATTAATGGTGGCGTCGAGCGGCTTTTTGCCGTTCTTAGAAGGAGTGGGACCGCCGCCGCCGCCGCCCATTAGGCCGCCTGCGAGCCCTTCATGGCGTTGCGGTGACCGATAACCAGGTTCACCACCTGCACGCTGACTTCATTGATGCTGTCGAGCAGCGACTGCGTCCAGCCGTTCAAAAAGGCAAACGCGAGCAGCGCGGGAACGGCGGTGATGAGACCGAACGCGGTGCAGTTCATGGCTTCGGAGATGCCGTTGGCCAGCATGGTCGCCTTCATCGAAGCATCGACGCCAGCGACGCCGGCGAACGAGTGAATCAGGCCGATGATGGTGCCGAGGAGGCCGACTAGCGTGGCCACGTTGCCGAGCATGGCGAGGTAGCCGGTGCGCGCTTCGAGCTTGGGCAGTTCGTTGAGCGCGGCCTCGTCCATCGCCGCCTGCACTTCGGCATCGGGGCGATTGAACTTGGTCAGGCCGGCCTGGATGATGCGCGTCAGCGGCGTCGGGTTGCCCGAGCACACCTTGAGCGCGCCCTGGATGTTGCCGGCCATGATCTGGCTCTTGAGGAGCGCCAGCAGCTTCTCTTTGTCGATGGAGGCTTTGCGCAAATAGATGATGCGCTCGATGACGATGCCAGCGGCGGCAATGAAAAGAATGAGGATGAGCCACATGGGCCAGCCACCCTTATCGAAGTGATCGGCTAGCGTCTTCAGGACGGACATTCCTGCTCCTTTTCCCCGGCGGGGCCGAGGTGCGTAAAGGCGGGACAGTCCCGCGGCCGAGCAACATAGCAGCTCGGATGCCACCTTTCCAAGTTCTTAGATCATCAGCTGTTTTGGCGGAAATCGCGATCTGGGAGCTGCTCCGGTTGGGGACATGCGCCCCGCGCTCGGGGCAGTTTGCTACGGCGGTTTGCCGCGCACGATAGGGAACTCTTCGGGGATTGCGTTGTCCTTCAATACACATGTCTCGGATGATCGATCTGATCGCTATTGCCGTGCTCGGCGTGGTGGTTCTGTTTCCCAAGCCGGACCTCGATGCCCATCCGGAATTCGTCGGCGAAACGGTCGAGCTCGACCGCATCGCGGCGCTAGAAGATGCGCGCTTCGCCGCGCCCAACGATCTGAGCCGTGTGATCGCGCTGGCCGATGAGTACCTCGGCACGTCGCACCCCGACTTCGCGTTGGCCACGCTCGCCCACCTCGATCATTCGGACCCACAGGTCGAGCTGCTGCGCGCCACGGCGTTCGCAGATCGGCTGGAGGCGCCCGAAGCGGTCGAGGCCGCGCGACGCGGATTCGAGGCGTGCGATCACACGCCGAGCTGCACGATCGAAACGCGCGTCAGGCTTGAGACAGCGCGCGCGGCGATGCAGACGCTGATCGATCACGGCCTCGACGCGCTGCAGCAGCCCGAAGCCGCACGGCGCGTGGTGGCCCAGACGCTACGCGAGGCGCATCCGAAGATTCACCCTGCCAAGCCAAAGCCCAGCGCACCGCCGAAAAAGTAGCGACGACGGTTAGTCGTTGGCGATCACTTTGAGACGGAGCGGCTCGCCCGGTAGTCGCGCGGTCACCGGATTGGCGAAGGCGGGCAACACCAGGTCGCGGTTTTTCGCGTAGACCGGATGGCGACCGTGCTCGCGGTACCAGTCGGCGACCGTCGCGTTGGCCTTGATCTTCTCGACGATGTTGCGCCAGCCGACGCCGGTATTGTAGGCGCAGAACGAGATCTCGCCCATCTGCGTGCCGTACGGAATGATGCACATCTCGGTGCGGCGAAAATCGTAGTTGAAGAGGTCCTGGAACCACATGCCGGCGACGAACAGCACGCGCCACTCGAACTCGGTGGCGTCGGTCTCGTGCTCGCCGATGCGCGTGCCGCGCGCCCCGGTCTGCGACAGGAACTGCTTGATCAGCTGCGCGAACGAGTAGCCCGGCGGCGCTTTGTCGGCGCGGTAATTCTTCATCAGCGCCAGCGTCAACTCAGCGACGGTGACGGCCCGCCCCTGCGCTGCATCGGTGATGCACTGAATGTCGACCAGCAGCGATTCGAGATCGAGAAAGTCGGTCATCGGGATCATCTGCTGCGTGCGCTTGTTGACGAACAGAATCGTTCCGACGCCGCAGTTGGGATGGCAGCCGCACTTCATTGCGCCCCAGTCCGCGCGCTCGCCCATCAGATGGTCGACCAGGTCGGAGAACGGCCCCAGCGCCGACAGCGGAAACCAATCGCGCAACGGATGCGTGACGCCGGTCTGGTCAGCCACGTCGCGGGCCAGGTGCGACAGCGTATAGCGCTGCTTCTGCCGCGTTTCGTCGTCGATGTCCTCGTCCCGTCCGGTGAACGACACCGGCTGAAACGAAACCACCGTCACTTTGTCGGGGTTCTCGACGGCGAACTGCACGATCTTGCCGACCTGATCGTTGTTCACACCGTTGATCACCGTGACCACCAGGATGACGTCGATGCCGACCTTCGCCAGCTCCTCGATCGCGCGCAGCTTGACGTCGAACAAGTTGGAAATCTTGCGGTGCTGATTGGCCTCGTTGCCGATGCCGTCGAACTGCAAGTACGCCATGCGCAGACCGGCGTCCTTGGCCTTTTGCGCGAAGCCCGGCTCCTGGGCAAAGAGCAACCCGTTGGTTGCACATTGTACGGCGAAGTAGCCGATCTCGCGGGCGTAGCTGATGGCCTCGAAGAAGTGCGGCGAGAGCGTGGGCTCGCCGCCGGAAAACTGCACCGACATCTGGCGGCGCGGCACGATCGAGATCGAATCGTCGAGGATTTTTTTGATCTCGTCCCACGACGGCTCGTGCACATAGCCCACCTGGTTGGCGTCCATGAAGCACGGGTCGCACATCATGTTGCAGCGGTTGGTCAAGTCGACCGTCAGAACCGAGCCGCGGCCAAACTGAATCGACGAGCTGCCGTGGTCACGCAGCGGGGTCGCGTCGGACTTGAAATCGCGCCCCGGGTACAGGCGCTCGATACGCTCCATCCAGGCCGCGTCGAGCGACAGCAGATCGACGATCTCGCCGTGCACCGGACAGCGCTTCTTCATCCAGATCTGACCGTTCTCTTCGACGATCTGGGCCTTGATTTCGCCCGGCTTGCCGTCGATCAAGATGCGCAAATCGGCCACACCATCGAGGATCGCCTTGCGGGTCTCTTTGACACACTTGGGGCACAATGAATCGGTTTCGCGCGGCCAGCCGAGCTGCGGAAAGGTGCGCTCGCGGCGCTTGAGCAGCGGCGCAGGCGCCCATGCAGGCTTGAGCGAAGGCCGCTCGAAGCGTCGGTTGAACGCCTTGACTAGCGGCCACACGGTGCGGGCGCCAGCGACGGCGACATTTTCCAATTTACGACCAATCTTCATAGCCATAGGCCTGTTTCCTCAATATGGGCGTACTGCGAGCTCACTACTGGGTACCGGACTCTCGACCTAACATAAGCAAGGATGCGGCCATCAAGATCGCACGCGCGCCGGGGCGAAGCGCCACATCGTCGCCCGAAGTCGGCTCGGCGCTGGCCAAGAGGCGCGCAAAGCCGGGTTTTCCGCCGACCAAGGCGTCTGCCAAAAGTTGCGCTCCGCGTACCGCATCGGCGCTGCCTACCACCAAATGGTCCATCGTGGAAAGGGGCTCGCTCGGCAGCTCGTCCAGGCGGGCCACGCTGAAATAGTCGAAGTGCTGACTGAGCTCGGCCAAGACGTCGAGCGCTTCGTCGTCCCCGACGAGCCAGAGACGCCGACTTCCCGGCATCGGGATAGACAATGTGGTCATGCGCGCGCCAGCCCCCAGCAAAATAGCAAAAGTCCGACGATCACGCCAAGCGCGGCGAGCATCGCGGGCCGCCGCCTGACTCGCTGCGCCTGGTCGAGGCCGCGAGCGAAAAAGTAAAAACCGGAACCGACCCACGCGACTAGGCCGAGCAGCGCCAGCAGCGTCCAGCCTACCGCCGGGGCTTCGTCGAGCGCCAGCCGATCGGCGTGCCATTTTTTGCGCTCGGCCAAGGAGCCGCGGTGGGCGTCCTCGGCCGCGGCCCACAGCTCCGCGAGATGCTCATTGGCCTCAGCGAGGAGGGCCGGATGCGGCGTGTAGAACGAGCGAGTGGCGAGCAGCGACGCGCGCACGGCTTGCCACGCGGGGAGCGCATCGGGGCCGCCAGCGCGACCGTCGGC
>JBBQIO010000091.1:0-9420 GCA_038325015.1 Polyangia bacterium | reverse complement strand
TGGCCGTTGGCAGCCGTGTCGCGCTGGCGATTCGCACCCTGATCACCTATGCCGGAAGTGCATTGGTGGTCCTCGCAGCAATCGACTTCGCGCTGGCCAAGCGCAAGCTCAACGCCAGCATGCGCATGACCGCCCAGGAGATGAAGCGCGAATACCGCGAGTCCGAAGGCGATCCGCAAGTGCGTCGCCGTCGTCGGCAGCGCATGCGCGAGCTGTCCAAGCGGCGGTTGGTGGCGGCGGTCAAGTCGGCCGAGGTCGTGCTGGTCAACCCGACCGAGTACGCGGTGGCGCTGCGCTACGACTCGGCCGAAGATCGCGCCCCGCGTGTGGTGGCCAAAGGGCGCGGCGCACTGGCCGAGCGCATTCGCGAGCTGGCGCGCGAGGCAGGCATTCCGATTGTCGCCGAGCCGCCGCTGACGCGCTTGATCCACAAGCTGGTTCCCGAAGGGCGCGAGATTCCGTCGCAGCTCTATCACGCGGTCGCCGAAGTCCTTGGCTACGTCTACCGGCTGCGTAATCGCCGCGGGGCCCGGTCATGAAATCGAGACTGAGTGATCTGGGCGGTGCGGCCGGGATGATAGGCATCCTCGCGCTGACCATCATTCCGTTGCCGGCGATGGTCCTCGACATGCTGCTCGCCGCCAGCCTGTGCCTGACCGTGGTCATCTTCCTGGTCGCGCTGCAGGTCGAAAAGCCGCTCGATTTTTCGGCGTTTCCGTCGGTGTTGCTGCTGGTGACACTGTTCCGCTTGGCGCTCAACGTGGCTTCGACCCGCCGCATTCTTTTGCATGGCGGCGAGGGCATGGAAGCCGCTGGTGGCGTCATTCACGCGTTCGGCGAGTTCGCCGTCGGCGGCAACTTCGTCGTCGGCGCGGTCGTGTTTCTCATCCTGGTGGTGGTCAACTTCATCGTCATCACCAAAGGCGCCGACCGCATCTCCGAGGTCGCCGCCCGCTTCACACTCGACTCGATGCCGGGCAAGCAGATGGCCATCGACGCCGACCTGGGCGCCGGCGTCATCAACGACAAAGAGGCGCGCCGCCGTCGCGAGACGATCACGCAAGAGGCCGACTTTCACGGCGCGATGGATGGCGCCTCCAAATTCGTGCGCGGCGATGCCGTGGCCGGCCTTCTGATCGTCGGAATCAACATCATCGGCGGAATGATCATCGGCGTGGCGCAGCAGGGCCTGTCCTTCGGCGACGCCGCCAAGACCTACACGACGCTCTCGATCGGCGAAGGGTTGGTCTCGCAGCTGCCCGCGCTGCTCGTGTCGACTGGAGCTGCACTGCTCACGACGCGCGGATCCTCCTCGGCGGGCCTGGGAAGCTCGCTGGGTACGCAGCTCCTCGGTCGCGGCCGCCCGATCGCCGCGGCGGCCATGGTGCTCGGCGTGCTCGCCTTCGTGCCCGGCATGCCGCACGTGCCGTTCTTGGCGCTGGCCATCGGTGCTGGTCTTTTGGCTCGCCGCGCAACACAGGCTACCAAGAGCGCGACCACCGAAGCGACGCCCGGCGCGCCACCCAAGAAGGCCAACGACCCGGCGGCACAAAAAGCCGAGATCGAAACCATGATGCCCATCGAGCTACTCACGCTCGAAGTCGGTCTGGACCTCTTGCCCCTGGTGGATCAGTCCCGTGGCGGCGAGCTGTTGACTCGAATTGCACAGCTGCGCAAGCAGCTGGCCGTCGAGCTCGGCCTGATCGTCCCGCCGGTTCACGTGCGCGACGACCTGCGTCTGCGACCGGGCGCGTATCGCGTGCTGCTCTCTGGGGCCCGGATTGCCACCGGCGAGATTCGGTCGGGGCGCCTCTTGGCCATCGACCCGACGGGCAAGGCGCTCAACGCCATCGGCGGCGAAGCGGTGCGCGAGCCGACCTTCGGTCTGCCGGCCAAGTGGATTGCTCCGGCCGAGCGAACCCGCGCCGAGGCCGCCGGCTGCACCGTCGTCGATCCGTCGGCTGTCGTGGCCACGCACCTGACCGAGGTCATCCGCAGCCACGCCTCCGAGCTGCTCGGCCGCAAAGAGGCGCAGGAGCTGATGGAGCTGGCCGGCAAGCAGAACTCCAAAGTCATCGAGGAGCTGATGCCGCATCTGATGCCGCTCGGCGAAGTGATCAAGGTGCTGCGCGCGCTCCTGGCCGAGGGCATTTCGATCCGCGACATCCGCAGCGTGCTCGAAGCGCTGGCCGACAACGCGGCGGCGGTCAAGGATCCGGGCGAGCTGACCGAGCTGGTTCGCCAGCGCTTGGCTCGTCAGATCACCAACTCCCACGTCAATGAGCAGGGCGACCTGCGCGGCATGGTCCTCGACCCGCGCGCCGAAGAGTTGTTCCGCCCCGGGGCGCGCCACTCCGATGCGCAGGCGCTGTCGCGCGTGACCACCGCTATCGAAGAGGCCGCGCGACGCGCCGCCGAGCGCGATGAGAATCCGCTCCTGGTCGTCGCCCCCGATGTCCGCCGCGCGGTCGCTGCTATCGCGCAGCGGTATGCCCCTGGGCTGCGCGTCATGAGCTACCGCGAAATTGATCCCTCCGTTCCGTTCATTACCCGCGGCGTCGTCACCCCGTTGGCCAAGGAGCTCCAGTCATGAAGATCCGAAAGTTCGTCGCCGCCGATATGCGAGAGGCGCTCGATGAGGTCAAGCGCGAGCTCGGCGCCGAAGCGATGATCATCGCCACGCGGCCGGTGCGGCGCGGCCTGCTCGGCAGCGGCGTCGAAGTGACTGCGGCGCTCGAAGCGGTCGAAGAGAACGAGCCCCAGATCGGCCCGCCGTCGCAGCCATCGAGCGCTGCCAAGATCAAAGAGAGCGCTCGTGGTCTGAGCGACGCTGACGTCGAGAAGATCATGTTGCCGCTGCGCTCCGAGCTGCGCGCGATTCGCAGCCTGTTGCGCTCCTCGCACGACACGCGCTCCGAGTCGCACGGCCCGTCGATGTCCGCGCAGGCCGACGAGCGCAGCCTGCATGAGCTGGCCACCAAAGAGGGGCTGTGTGCTGCGCCGGCGCGGCGTATCATCGCCATCGTCGGACCGACCGGCGTCGGCAAGACCACGACCATCGCCAAGCTGGCGGCGCGAGCCGCGCTGGTGCAGCGCCGCTCGGTCTCGATTCTTACGCTCGACAGCTATCGCGTTGGCGGCGAAGAGCAGATTCGCTCCTACGCCGACCTGATGGGCGTGCCGCTGACGCTCGTGCCGGACGCACGCCGCTTCCCCGAGCTGCTCGTCACGCACCATGCCAGGCACGAGCTGGTGCTGGTCGACACCGCCGGCCACAGCCCGCGCGACGCCGAGGCGCTGCATGCGCTCGAAACCGTGTTCGCGCACGTTGACGACATCGAAGTCCATCTGGCGCTGTCGGCCGGCTCTTCAGCGCGCCACGTCGACTCCTGTGTGCGGCACTACAGCGCGCTCGCTCCGCGCCGCATCCTATTCACCAAAGTCGACGAAGCGGTCGAGCTCGATCAGCTGGTGCGCGCACCGCTGCGCCACGGGCTTCCGGTCAGCTACATCACGACCGGCCAGCGCGTTCCCGAGGACATCGAGGACGCGACCGCGACGCGACTTTACCAACTGGCCTCGGCGGGCATTATGAGCCGCAGCGAGGCCGCCTAATGTCCGACCAAGCTCACGGACTGCGCGTGCTCTCGGGTGGCGCATCCGTCGTTCCGATCGCGCCCGCGCCGCGTCGGCGCGTCATCGCCGTTACCGGCGGCAAGGGCGGCGTCGGCAAAAGCACGATCGCGCTCAATCTGGCAATGGCTTTTGCGCAGCGCGGCTCCAAGACGCTCGCAGTTGACGGTGACTTCGGGATGGCCGATCTCAACCTCCTCCTCGGAGTGGCCCCCACGCACAGCCTCCTCGACGTGCTCACCGGCACGCCGATCGAAGAGGTGCTCATCCGAGCGCACGGCATTCACCTTTTGCCAGCGCTCAACGGCAGCTACGCAATGGCCAACCTCGATCAGCGCGGCCGCGACGTGATGTACGGCGCGCTCGACACCATCGCCAAGCAGTTCGACACACTGATCGTCGATACGGCCGCCGGCATCGGCAGCAACGTGGTCGATCTGGCGTCGAACGCCGGCGAAGTGGTGGTGGTCGCGACGGCCGAGCCGCTCTCGCTGGCCGACGCCTACGCGTGCATGAAAGTCTTGTCGCAAAAAGGCGGGGTGCGCCGCGTCTTTCTTCTGCCCAACTCGGTCCGGTCGCCGTCGGAAGCCGACGAGATCGTCTCGCGCCTGCTGGCGCTGGTCGATCACTTTTTGGACCTGGAGGTGACGCCCCTTCCGCCGGTGCCATACGACACGCGCGTGCGCGAAGCCGCCGCCGCCGGTGAGCCATGCCTGGTTCATAGCCCCGAGTCTCCGGCCAGTCGCGCAGTGCGACGAGCCGCGCAGCGGATCGATGCCCTGTTCACCCCCGAGGAGCGCTCCATCGCTCTGGGAGCCTGGTTATGAGAAACGCGTACGCCCAACACCCGGTCAACCGCGAGCGCGAAGGGTTGATCGCCGAGCACGTCGATATGGCACGGCGCATCGCCGCCCGCGTCGCACGGCGCACCCCCGATTGGGTGCAAAAAGACGACCTCGTCGGAGCCGCGATGATCGGCTTGACCGAGGCCGCCGACCGCTACGACGCCAGCCGCCAGGAGCCCTTCGTGGCTTTCGCCGAGCGCCGAATTCGCGGTGCCGTGATCGACGAGCTCCGGCGCGGCGACTTGATGTCGCGGCGCGCTCGACGCGCGGCGCGTGAGATCAGCGTCTTGGTTCGGCGCCTGGAGCACTCGCTCGGGCAGGCGCCCGAGGATCAGGAGATCGCCGACGCGCTCGGCGTGACGCTCGAGCACTACCAGAACGAGCTCGAGATGCTCAGCCACGTCAGCGTCGTCGACGTCGACAGCATCGCGACCCTGGTCGATTCGGCCAACGAAAGCGCTCCGTCGGCGGGCATCGAACGAGCGCAGCTGGCCAAGCAGCTCTACGAATGCCTCGGCAAGCTCAAAGAGCGCGACGCGCAAGTGCTGTCGCTCTACTACGTCGAGGAGCTCAGCTACGCCGAAATTGGCGAGCTTCTGAGCGTCAGCGAATCGCGCGTTTGTCAGCTCCACGGTCGCGCGCTCATGCAGCTGCGCGCCCAGATGGGGCACGAGGAGGAGAGCTGATGTCATCGGGAATCTACGTCGCCATGGCGGGCGCAGTGGCGCAGTCGAACGCGCTCGACACGACCGCCAACAACATCGCCAACGCCGGCACCACGGCGTTTCGTGCCGACCGGTTGCGCTTCAGCCAGGCGCTGACCAAGGCCAAGGGCAAGGACACCGTCTATGTCAAAGCGACGGGCGGTGCGACCGACAAAAGCCCCGGCGCAATCGTCGAGACCGGCAATCCGCTCGATGTGGCGCTGGTCGGCGACGGTTACATGGGCGTGCAGACGGCCGGTGGCACGCGCTACACGCGCGCCGGCAACTTGAGCCTCGACGCCAGCGGCACGCTGGTCACCGCCGACGGTAACGCGGTGCGCTCGACCCCCGAAGGCAAGCCGCTCAAGGTCACGCCCGATCAGGGGGCGGCCGCGATTCACCCCAACGGCGACTTCTACGCCGGCGATACCAAGATCGGCACCATCGAGCTGGTGCAGCTCGACCCCAAGACCATCACCCGCGAGGGCAGCTCGCTGTACGCGTCGCCCAAACCGCCGGTTGCGGGAAAAGCGCCCGAGCTGGCGCCCGGCTCGCTCGAGCAGGGCAACTTCAATGTCGTCCGCGGCGTGGTCGATCTGGTGCGCGTCTCACGTACGTACGAAGCGCTGCACCGAATGCTGGAAAGCTACAAAGACATGGATGACCGAATCGCTCGCGGTACGGGCGGTTAAAGAACTAAAAGGAGACAGTCATGATCAGAGCATTGTCTACGGCGGCAACCGGCATGCAGGCGCAGCAGACCAAGCTGGACGTCACCGCCAACAACATCGCCAACGTCTCGACGCCCGGCTTCAAAAAGAGCCGCGCCGAGTTCGAAGACCTGATGTATCAGACCGAACGCGCCCCCGGGGCTGCGACCAGCGCCTCGACCCTGGCGCCGACCGGCCTGGAGGTCGGCCTCGGTGTGCGCACTGTCTCTACACAGCGCATGCAGTCCGAAGGCGACCTCCAGCAGACGGGCAACAACCTCGACGTCGCGATCGAGGGCAACGGCTTCTTCACCGTGACCCTGCCGTCCGGCGAGACCGGCTACACCCGCGCCGGCTCGTTCAAGCTCGACAACGCCGGCAAGATGGTGACCGCCAATGGCTATCCGCTGGGCACCGAAATCACGGTCCCGGCCGATGCCCAGTCGGTCAACATCGCCGCCGACGGAACCGTAACCGCGACGGTGCCCAAGCAGGCCGCGGCCGTGGACCTCGGCAAGCTGCAGCTCGCCACGTTCGCCAACCCGGCCGGCTTGTCGGCCATCGGGCGCAACACCTTTTTGGAGAGCGCCGCGTCGGGCAGCCCGGTCACCGGACAGCCGGGCGAAAACGGAATCGGCACCTTGTCGTCGGGAACCATCGAGTCGTCGAACGTGTCGATCGTCAACGAGATGATCGACCTCATCTCGGGCCAGCGCGCGTACGACATCAACTCGCGCGTGATCAGCGCAGCTGACGAAATGCTGCAGCAGACGGCGAACCTCAAATGAGAACGCTGCTGCTCATCCTGCTCTTGTCGGTATCGACGGTCGCCCGAGCGGCGGCGGCGCCGGACATGGCCGAGGCGGTGCGGGCTCGCGTCGAGTCGACCCTGCCGGTCGGGTTGGGTGTCGTCACCATCGCGCTTCCCGTGGGTGCGCCGGTCAACGCCGGCAATGTCGCCGTGCGCTGGGTGGTACCGCCGCGCAGCGGCATCGTCCCCCTGTTCGTCTCCTGGCGCAGCAACCACAACAATGCGCACGGCATGGGGCAGGCCACCCTGGCACCGCTGCGACGCGTGCTCATCGTGTCGCGAGCCATGGCCAAGGGCGAGACGCTCGGCGACGGCGATGTGCTCGCCACCGAACGCGCGAGCGAGAGCGGACTGCAGCTGAGCGTCGATCCGCGCGGCCGCACCATGGCGCACGAGCTCGCCGCCGGCGAGCCGCTGCGCGCAACTGACCTGATGGCGCCGGCCAAAATCGCGCGCGGCACGCAGGTGCGGGTGCTCATCCGGCGCGGCGGCGTGACCATCGCTACCGAGGGGGCGCTGGAGCGCCCGAGCGCGGTGGGCGAGCGGACGACGGCCCGCGTGGCCAGCGTGCCACGCCCCATCACCGGCCGGCTCACCGACGAAGGAACCTTGGTCGACGAAGGAGAGATTCAATGACCTCGCCCCGCCTCACTCTTGTGTTCGTGGCGCTGTGCCCGGCGCTGTACGGCTGCGTGAGCCACATCGCGCCCTACAAATCGAAGCATCGCCACTTCGACGAGGGTGACTACGCCGCCGTCGCGCCACTGTCTTCGAGCAACAGCTTGTTCGCCACGGCCAAGCGCGGCCTCGTCGAGGATGAGCGGGCACGCGCGGTCGGTGACCTGATCGTCATCACACTCGATGAGTCCAACTCGGCGGAGCACAAAGCCACCACGGCGCTGAGCAAATCGAACGCCAGCAACATCGGCATGTCGGGCGGTTTGGTCGATGCGCTGCAAAAGGTCGTGCCGGCGGTCGCGCTGCAAAACCTGCTCGGCCTGACCAGCGGCTCGACCTTCAGCGGCGCCGGAAACACGACACGCTCGGGTCAGCTGAGCGGCAGCCTGCCAGTGCGCGTCCGAAAAGTGCTGCCCAACGACGATCTCTACGTCGAGGGGTCCAAGGTCGTGATGGTCGGCGCCGAAGAGCATCATCTATATGTCAGTGGCGTCATCCGCCAGGTCGACGTGCTGCCCAATGGATCGGTTTCGTCGTCGCTGATTGCCGATGCCGAGATCGAATACACCGGCCGCGGCGACATCAGTGACTACCAACGGCCGGGTTGGTTGCAGCGTGTGCTCAACAAAGTGGGGCCCTTCTAATGCGCAACTTGATCGTCATGCTCGGGATCGCATTGGCCGCCCAGTCGGCCGACGCGGCGCGGCTCAAAGAGCTGGTCGAGGTCGAAGGCTTTCGCACCAACGCGTTGACCGGCGTCGGCCTGGTCGTCGGCCTGCAGGGCACTGGCGACGACTCGAGCTCGCTGTTTACGCGCCAACCGCTGGCCACCCTGCTCAAGCACCTGGGGACGGTCATCGACCCAACCGACATCAAAGCCAAGAACGTGGCGTTGGTCATGGTCACGGCGAATCTGCCGCCTTTCGCCCGCGCCGGCATGAGCCTTGACGTCACTGTGTCGTCGATGGCCACGGCCAAGAGCCTGCAGGGCGGCACGCTCCTGTTGACCCAGCTCAAGGGCGCCAACCAAGAGACCTACGCGCTGGCGCAGGGTTCCTTGACGCTCGGCGGCTTCGCGGTCGAGTCCGCGGGATCCTCGAGCAAGAAGAACCAGGTCACGGTCGGACACATCCCGGGCGGCGCGCACATCGAGCGAGATGGACCGACGGCGCTCCCCAAGAGCGAGATCGTGCTGCTTCTCCGCGACCCCGATTTTACAACGGCGATGCGCATCTCCGAGGCAATCAATCGGACGATGGGCGCCGAGGAGACGATGGCCCGCGTGCGCGATCCGGGCTCGGTCGTAGTCGCGATGAACGGTCCGTGGCAGGCGCGCCCCGTCGAGCTGGTCGCCACGCTCGAAGCGATCGAAGCGACGCCAGATCTGCCGGGCCGCGTGGTCATCGACGAGCGCACCGGCACGCTGGTCATCGGCTCTAATGTGACGCTCTTGCCGGTGTCGATCGCGCACGGCGGGATTACGGTCAAGGTCGCGCAGGAAAAGGCGGTCTCGCAGCCCAACGCGCTCGCACGCGGTGAGACCGCGGTGGTGGCGCACAGCACGCTCGACGTCGAGGAGAAGGCCGGGCAGCTGATCCCCTTGGCTGGCGCCGCGACGGTCGGCGATCTGACGTCCGCGCTCAACGCGCTGGGCGTCAAGCCGCGCGATCTGGTGTCCATCCTGCAAGCGCTCAAGGCCGCCGGCGCACTGCGCGCGACGATCGAGATCCTATGAGCTCCGCTATCAATATGACGCCCGGATCGTCGTCCGACACGATCGACCCGCGGGCCGCCAAAGGCGATGGCGACGCGCACTCGGCGGGCGTCGGGTTGGAGTCGTTCTTTTTGCGTCAGCTCCTGACCGAAGTGCACAGCTCCTCGGACGGCGGAATGCTCGATGGCGGCTTCGCCGGCTCGACGTTTCACGAGATGCTGGACGGGGCTCTGGCCGATTCGATGTCTAAATCCGGCGGCTTGGGCATCGGAAAGATGGTCGAAAAGGAGCTCGACCGCGCCGACGACCCAGCTATCAAGGTTTT
>JBBQIO010000090.1:0-9443 GCA_038325015.1 Polyangia bacterium | reverse complement strand
GGTGGCGTTGCGTTTGCCGATGCGTCGCCCGATCTTACGTTGACCGTCGACGAAGGTGAGATGTCGCGTGATTTCAGCCGCTCATTGGCGGTGTTCGTGGTGACTGGAAATAAGCTGCACGCGACGTTTCACAACTCGGGTCGCGCTGCCGAGATGAACAACAGGTGGCCCAAAGACAGCGACACGACGCTGGCCGATCCGAAGAAGCTGACCGATGCCCTCGCGACGCTCGACAAAATCCCGCGGAGCAAAATTGAGAAGCCGCGCGAAGGTCGGTATTTCGCGGCCTGTCTGACGCGCGGCAAGCACAAGCGCTGCATCTATCGAAACGGCGGCGGTGAGGATAATGCAGAAGTCGCGGCCTTCCGTGCCGTCGAAGGCGTACTGCTCATGAGCGCAACGAATTAGTAGCGCAACACACTAGCAAATCAGTTGGTGTCGACGGCTTCAAAGGCCAGCGTCAGCTCGTTGTCTTTGGTGCTGACCTTGACCGTGCCGCCCTTTTTCAAGCGGCCAAATAGAATCTCATCGGCCAGCGGCTTGCGCAGCTTGTTCTGAATCAGCCGCGCCATCGGTCGCGCGCCAAAGGCGTCGTCGAAGCCGTTCTGCGCCAGCCAATCGCGCGCCGTATCGTCGAGCTCGATAACGATCTTCTTCTCCTTCAAGTTGCTCATCAGCTCGTTGACCAACTTGTCGACCACCCGCCGAATGATCTCGGGCGGCAGTGAATCGAAGGCGATCCAGGCGTCCAGGCGATTGCGAAACTCCGGCGCAAACGCCCGCTCGATGGCCTCTTTGCCCTTTTCGCTGCCGCCGGCGTTCAGCCGGGAGCGCGCCTGCCCGAAGCCCATCGACCGCGACGTCAGCTCCCTGGCCCCCGCGTTGGTCGTCATGATCAGGATGACGTGGCGGAAATCGGCCTTGCGTCCGTTGTTGTCGGTCAGCGTCGCGTGATCCATCACCTGCAACAGAATATTGAAGATGTCGGGATGCGCCTTTTCGATCTCGTCGAGCACCACGACGGCGTGTGGCGCGCGGCGCACCGCATCGGTCAGGAGCCCACCCTGATCGAACCCGACATAACCGGGCGGCGCACCGATGAGCCGCGACACGGTGTGCTTCTCCATGTACTCGGTCATGTCGAAGCGCAAAAAGTCGATGCCCAGCGTCTTGGCCAGCTGCTTGGCCAGCTCGGTCTTGCCGACGCCGGTCGGTCCGGAAAAGAGAAACGATCCAATCGGCTTGTCGGCCGCGCCAAGACCCGAGCGCGAGAGCTTGATCGCCGACACCAGATGATCGACCGCGCGATCCTGCCCGAAGATGACCTGCCGCAGCGCCGGTTCGAGCTTGCGCAGCGCCTCTTCATCGTCGACCGAGACGCTCTTTTCGGGAATCTTGGCCATCTTGGCGACCACCGCTTCGATCTCGCGTGGGCTGATCGTTCGCTTGCGCTCGTTGACCGGCAGCAGGCGGTCGGCAGATCCCGCTTCGTCGATGATGTCGATCGCCTTGTCCGGCAGCTGTCGATCATTGATGTACTTGGCGCCCAGGTTGGCCGCCGCCTCCAGCGCCGGATCGGTGTAGATGACCTCGTGGTGCTTTTCGTAGTTGGCCTTGAGCCCTTTGAGAATCAGCACGGTCTCGTCGATCGAGGGCTCAGCGACGTCGATGCGCTGAAATCGTCGGGCCAACGCGCGATCGCGCTCGAATGCCGCTTTGTATTCGCTGTGCGTCGTCGAGCCGATGCAGCGCAGCTGTCCGGCGGCGAGCGCCGGCTTGAGCAGATTCGATGCGTCCATCGATCCGCCGGACGTCGCGCCGGCGCCAACGATGGTGTGAATCTCGTCGATAAACAGGATCGCTTCGGGCTTCTCCTGGATGCGCTTGATGACCCCTTTGAGTCGCTCTTCGAACTGGCCGCGAAACTTGGTCCCGGCTAAGAGCGCGCCCATATCGAGCGAATAGATCTCCGCGCCTTTGACCGCGTCGGGCACGTTGCCCTCGACGATGGCGCGCGCCAAGCCCTCGACGATCGCGGTCTTACCGACACCGGGATCGCCGACCAGGAGCGGATTGTTTTTGCGGCGGCGACCGAGGATTTGCAGTGCACGTTGCAGCTCGTTCTGCCGGCCGATCAAGGGGTCGGTCTTGCCGTCCCGAGCCAGGGCCGTGAGATCGATCGTGTAGGCTTCGAGCGGATCTTCGACGGCCTGCCCCTCTTCGTCGTCAGCGCCTGCCCCGCCGGCCCCTCCGCCTCCGGACACACGCTCTTTGTGGGCGCGGTCGTGGGCGTCGTCGGCGTCGTTCTCGGCTTTGGCTTCGTCGAGCGCGGCCTGGCGCTTGGAAATGCGCCGCTCTTTGGTGATGCCGTGCGCGACATAGTTGAGCACATCGAGCCGCCGTACCCCCTGCTGCTCGAGCAAGAAAACCGCATGCGAATCGCGCTCGCGAAACAAGGAGACGAGCAGATTGGCGCCGTCGATCGCCTCTTTGCCAGACGATTGGACATGCATCGCGGCGCGCTGTAGCGCGCGCCAAAATGCCGCCGTGTGCTGCGGATCGCGTGGTGGCGCGTTTTTGGCGCCGCTCTTGGGCGCCGCTGCGTCGTCTTGCTCCTCTTCGTCGTCCGTCGATTCGGGCAAGGGCTCGATGTTGTCGCGGAAGAAGAGCTCGAGGTCGGCGGCCAGCCGCACGGGATCGGCGCCTGCGCCGACGAGCACCTTTTTGGCCTGCGGATCTTCGGTGAGCGCGAGCAAAATGTGCTCCAGCGTCACGAACTCGTGGCGGCGTTTTTTGGCCTCGGTGAAGGCCAGCTGAATCGTGGCTTCCAGATCTTTGGTGATGGTCACGTCTCGGGCTCCATGGTGCACTGAAGAGGAAATTCCGCTTTTTCCGCCAGCTCGATGACCTGCGCGACTTTCGTCTCGGCGACCTCGTGCGTGTAGATGCCTGCCACGCCGGCGCCGGTGCGATGGATGTGCAGCATGATCGCCTGCGCCGTCGACTCCGGATGGTGAAACACGTGCATCAAGAGCGCGGTCACGAACTCCATCGAGGTAAAATCGTCGTTGTGCAGAACCACCTTGTACAGCTTGGGCGGTTGCAGCTTCTTTTCAGTGGTGGTCTTGGTGGTCGGACGCGTCTTGGTATCGGTAGCGATGCCGCCGTCCGAATCCTTAGGGCCTGCGGGCTTCTTTTCGCTCATCCGTATTCCACTCGTTTTGGATGTAAGCGGCCTCGCACCACACCGCAACAACGGCAACCACGACAGTTTACCCCGACACGTCCGTCTTCTTGAACAAAGGCGACTCTTGGCGCCATCGTTCGAGCGCCTGTTGGCGCTCGTCGGCTTCGCTCGCGATGTAGTGCTGCAGCGGCGCCTGCAGCCGCGGATCGACGAACCAGTGGTTGCTGTAAGTCTCGCTCGGCACAAAGCCACGCGGAATCTTGTGCTCGCCCCCCGCGCCGCCCTCCATGGCCAACAGGCCGCGCCGGATGCAATCGTCGATCGAGTGATAGAGGCACACATTGAAATGTAAGAAGCGGTGCTGCTCGAAACAGCCCCAGTAGCGGCCGTAGAGGTGCGTGTCGGTTGCGACGTTGAATGCGCCGGCGACCAAGCGCCCGTCGATCTCGGCGGCCACGACTTCGAGCGGCCCGGGCATACGGGCGAACACGCGATCGTAAAAAGCACGATTGAGCCAGCGCCGCCCCCACGCCATCTGGTCGATGGTGTGGCGGTGCAGCTCGTACGCGGCTTTGCCCCAGCGCGCCGAATCTTGCGCCAGCTCGGCGCCGCGCACGGTGCGCAGCGTGATGCCCTGCTTGGCGGCTTCACCGCGCTCGCGATTGACCTGGTTGCGCTTCTTGGAGTTGAAGCGCTGCAGGAACTCCTCCATCGACGCGTAGCCCTCGTTCTTCCAGTGATACTGAAACGCGATGCGACGACCGAGGCCGAGCTCGCCGCACAGCAGCGCCTCGTCGGGATCCGGAAACAGAACGTGGAGCGAGGTGGCCTCGGCGCGGGCCAGCTCTAGCGCCCCGGCAATCAGCCCACGTCGCAGCTCATCGCGCTCGGCGTCAGTCCGATCTGTGGCGGTCAAAAGGCGCGTGCCGGTGACCGGCGTAAACGGCACCGCGATGAGCAGCTTGGGGTAATAGGCGATGCGCGCACGATGCGCCGCGTCGGCCCATCCCCAGTCGCGCGAAAAATCGCCGTCGCTGTCGGACTTCAAATAGGCGGGCGCAGCGGCCACCAGCCGCGCACCGTCCCACAGCGTCAGATGGCGCGGCTGCCAGCCGGTGCCGTCGGTGACGCAGCCGGCAAATTCCAGCGCATCGAGCCATGCCCAGCGAGTGAACGGCGTGAGGCGCGCGCCCCCGAGCGCATCCCACGCCGCTTCATCGACCTCGTTGATTCGCGACAGAACTTTGAGCTGGATGCTCAGGGGCACGTTCCTGGCAGCGAATTGATGTAGTCGCTCAACAGTTGCACGCCTTCGGTGTGCACGATGCTGCGGCCGATCTGCGGCATCTCGATGCCGGGCTCGACCGAGGTGACGCGGTAGATGACAATCGACGTATCGGGAGAGCCGGGCACGATGTCGAACTGATTGCCGCCCGTTCCCTCGCCGGCGGCGATCGGCGCCTTGCAGATGCCGCGCGCGGCCGGATCAGTAACGCTGGCCGATAAAAAGAGCCCGCTGGTGCGCGCGACGCCGGTCGGATTGTGGCAATGCGCGCAGTTGGATTCGAGATAGGCCCGACCCCGATCGTCGAGTGAACCGCTCGCCGGATCGTTCCACACCGCCAAGACCGGCAAGCCGTCGATCGAGCCCGCCGGCGACGGTCCCGGCGTGGCTTGCGGAGTGGGCGCCGGGACGCCGGTCAAGACCCCTCGGGCCATCCAGTGCGTCAGCTGGTTCTGCGTGCCGTCGGCATAGGCAAAGTTGCGGTTGAGCTGGCGCGCTTTGATGCCCAAAAGGCCAACCTCGCCGGTGGCGCTGTGGCACTCGGTGCACTGCGATTGATTGGGCACCAGGTAGCTCGCGGTCCGTGTCGCGCCCGACGTGTCGAGGAACGTGACCGACTTGGTTTCGCCGGCCGGCGAATAGACCGCGTCCTTGAACGCCGCGTCCCAGATGTAGTCGAGCGGATGCCAGCCAGTGGCGTCCTTGACCAACAGCCGCGTCTCGACCGGCGCCACATCGACCGTCGGCTGTCGCTCGTCGGGCGCGAACGAAAACGTCTTGATCACGATAGCGCCATTGGGGAGGGCGAATTCCTCGACGGGATCGTAGCTGGCCGTCCCCGAGTCCGGCGGAAAATAGATCATCCGCGACTTGATCGCGTAGTCGGAAAACAGCGGCGTATTAATGTCGTACGGAATCACGCTCGGCTCGGCCGACGCCGTTGGCACGACCACGCCGTTGGCCACCTCGACCAAGCAGTAGCTCGACAAGTGCATCGCTGGCTTGGCCGGATCGACGGCCACACAGCCCGTCGTCGCGCTCCCACCGCAGCCCGACAGCGCCGCCGCCGCTACTGCCATCAGCAGCGCTGCTGTTGTGCGCACTGCGTTCAATTGATGCCGGGGAAGGTGACGGCGGGGACCGCAGGCAGCGCGCAGTCGAACGGCGTCTCGACCGAGGTCGCGTTGACGAAGCCGGCGGCCGGGTTCTGCATGTCGAGGGTCGGGAAGTCGAGGTCAGTGAAGGTGGCCTGCGCGGTCGTGCCGGCGTTGGTCGCCATGTTGTTGGCGCCGCCCAGGCAGATGTTCATCGGATTGCCGGCGATGGTCGCCGTGACCGTCGTGTCGACCGTGCCGTCGTAGATGATGTCCGGGTCCTTCTTGCCGGGGAAATATTTCTGGCTGACGAACAGCGCCTGCGAAAACTGCGCGCTGAGATCGGGATTCGTACCGCCGCCGGAGAACGTGTTGTCGTGCACATTGATCAGCTGGGCGTACGGGTAGTACGCCGTGTCCGTCGGCGGAATGGCCATGCCCGAGTCGAGGTAGCTGATAACCGCGAAGTTGGCAGTGTCGTTGTCCGACAGCGTGTTGTTGCGGAACTCGACGTTCTTGGAGGCCATGATGAAGCTGCCGGTCCCCGCCGGCACGATGGCGACGATGTCGCCCTGCGCAGCGAAGTTGGCGGTGTTGTTGTGGAGCATCATGTTGTCGTGGACCAGCACGTCGCGGCAGTCGGGGACTTGCAGCTCCGGCAGCGCGAAGACCAAGATACCCGCCGTGTTGTCCATGGCGGTGTTGCCGTAGACCTCGGCCGAGTGCGAGTTCTCGATCTCGATGCCGGCGACGTTCTGCTGCACCGTGTTGTTGCGCACCAGGATCTGCGACGACTGACCGACATAGACGCCCGAATCGGTGGCGCCCTCGACCAGATTGTTTTCCAAAAGCACGTTGGTGGACTGCACCGGATAGATGCCGTACGCGCCGTGCGTCGAGCTCGGCGTGGTGGTCCAGGTGACGTGCACTTTGGACGCGGTGAAGCCGGTGACGCCGAGGCCCTTGATGGCGTTGCCCTTGCTGTTGCGCACCGTCAAATCGTGGATGGAAAACGGCCCCGCGTTCATTGCCAGGATGCCTTCGCCGCCCGAGGTCTGCGTGCTGAAGTCGAGGATGGTTTTGTCCATCCCGGCGCCCTTGATCGTGACGCCGGTTTGGATGACCGAGAGCTCGTTGACGAACGAATAGGTGGCGGCTGAAAACGCGAAGGTGGTGGTGCCGGTGGCGGTGGCGAACGCGGCTTGAATCTCGGCTTCGGTGGCGTTGGCGGCGAACGGCACGCACTTGCCGGAGACGCCGTCGCACGGACCGGAGCCGCCGCCGCAGCCGGCGATCGCCACTCCCAGAGACAGCAGCACGGGCAGCACAGCTTGCTTGTTCATTGTTTTTCCTTTTTTTGAAATAAGCTCAACTACCGGAACAGCGCCGGAGGCCGCGCTGATGCGCCCAACTCTAACCACTCCCGGGCCTCATGTCATACTCGGCCGCGTGGAACAGGTCACGCCCGTCGCGCCAGCGCTAAAATCGGTCGCCACCCAGGCCGAAGAGTATTTCCGCCAGCTTCAGGCACGCATTTGCACGGCGCTTGAAGCGCTCGACGGCGGCGGTCACTTCGTCGCCGACGAATGGCAAAGGCCTGGCGGTGGCGGCGGACGCTCACGGGTCCTCAGCGAGGGCGCTGTGTTCGAAAAGGGGGGCGTGAATTTTTCGTCGGTGCACGGCGAGCTGCGGCCGGATTTTGCCGGCTCCATGCCCGGCGATGGCTTGCGCTTTTTCGCCTCTGGGGTGTCGCTCGTACTCCATCCGCGTAACCCCTACGTGCCGACGGTGCACGCCAATTTCCGCTGCCTACAGCGCGGGTCGGCGCTGTGGTTCGGCGGCGGCGCCGATCTGACGCCGTACTATCCGGTGCGCGACGACGTCGAGCATTTTCATCGGACGTGGAAGACGGCCTGCGCGACGCGCGACGACGACGTCTATCCGCGCTTCAAAAAATGGTGCGACGAATATTTTTATCTGCCCCACCGCGGCGAGACACGTGGCGTCGGCGGGATTTTTTTTGACCATTTGCAAGACGACCCGGCCGAAGATTTCGCGTTCGTGCAGCGGCTGGGCGACGCTTTTTTGCCGGCCTATCTGCCGCTGGCCGAGCGGCGGCACGCGACCCCGTTCGGCGACCGCGAGCGCCAATTTCAGCTGCTGCGCCGCGGCCGCTACGTCGAGTTCAATCTCCTGTACGACCGCGGGACTACCTTCGGGCTCAAGACCGATGGGCGCGTCGAATCGATTTTGATGTCACTGCCACCGCTCGTGCGCTGGCAATACGACGCGCAGCACGAGCCCGGCAGCCCCGAGGCGCAGCTGGCCGACTGGCTCAAGCCGCAGGAGTGGATTTAAGTCACATTCAGCCCTTCTCGCAGCTGGTATCGTCCGGGCTCGGGATAAACTTCACATGTCAGGACTGAGACGATGAAGACCATCGCACGCAAGAAGAGCTTAAAGGCACGACCGCTGCTCGTCGCTGCCGCGGCGGCCGTCTCATTGACGATGGCGGCATGCGACAAGCACATGGGCAGCGGCAACCTGATGCCGCGACCGCAAGACATGCTGCACGTGAACACCGACATTCTCTCGAGCGGCAATCTCATGATTCCCGAAGATTTGTCGGTGCCCGAAGACCTGTCGCCGCGGCCCGACAGCGGCCACGACCTCTCCAATCACTGATGGAGGCCCAGGAGTCGTTCGAGCTTTTCATGCTCGGCGGCAGCGTTGAGCGCGGCTGGCGCAAGCTGCGTCCCGAGATCGAACGGCTGCCGTGGGACACGCTCGATCCCAAGCGTCATTCGCCAGCCGCGGTCCAAAAGGGGCGGCGCGTGTGGACGATGGCCGCGTTCCAGGAGCACCGCACCGGCGCGGCCTGCGCGGCGACGCTAGAGGCGCTCATCCGCACCCGCGCCCCCATCGATCTGGTCGCCATGGCGGCGCGCTTTCCGGTCGACGAGATGGCCCACGTCGAGATGTGCGCGCGGATCGCGCAGACCTTGGGCGGACCGATGCGCCTCGTGTACGACGTCGAGCGGGTGATCTTCCAGCCGTCGTCGAAGCTGCCCGCCCGCCTGCGCTGCGCCGAACTCGTAGTGCGCAACTTCTGTGTCGGCGAAGCGGTGTCAATTCCGAT
Organism: Polyangia bacterium; assembly: GCA_038325015.1. Classification (GTDB taxonomy): domain Bacteria; phylum Myxococcota_A; class Polyangia; order Palsa-1104; family Palsa-1104; genus JBBQIO01. Next base: position 738 of record JBBQIO010000090.1, on the reverse strand, counting down.
TCTGCGGGCGAGCGCCAAGGCCGCCTCGCACCCGCTTTTGCGCGCCGCGCTGTCGCGGATTGCCAAGGACGAGGCCGCACATGGCCGCTTCGGCTTTCTCTATCTCGACTGGGTCGACGAGCAGCTGAGCGATGACGACCGCGCCCACCTGAGTGCCGCGGCCCGCGACGAGATCAAGAAGGTCGAGCGCAACTGGGTCGCCGCAGTCGGCCAGCCGGCCGATGAAGAGGACGAATCCGAGACGCTCGGGTGGATGGATCGCGCGCGCTATCTCAAGGTCGCTCGTCGGGCCATGGACGAGTGCGTACACGACCCGCTGGAGGCGCGCGGCATTTCAACCCGCGCGTGATATTTTCGCCGTCGAGCGCGGTCAACCTGGCGCTCTTTCGCATCGCCGTGTTCGCCTGCGTACTGCTCTCCGGCGAGACCTACCTGGCGCCGCGCTTCTCGGGCCTGCCCAACGCGCTCTTGTCGGCGCCGACAGGGATGGGCTGGGCGATCGCATTCTGGCCGCGGAGCCACGCCTTTGCAGCCGCCGGCCTGGGCGTGCTGGTGACTGCGTCGCTGCTGTCGCTGGTCGGATGGCTGACTCGACCGGCGACGATCGTAGCTGCGATTGCCGCACTGCTGGTGCTGGGCATTCCGCAGCTCGCCGGGACGGTCACGCACAATCATCATCTGCTGTGGTTCATGGCCATCCTGGCGGCGAGCCCGTGCGGCGATGCGCTCTCGATCGAT
>JBBQIO010000089.1:0-9475 GCA_038325015.1 Polyangia bacterium | reverse complement strand
CAGCTCGCTCTCGACGAGTGACTCGGGCAACGACGCACAGTTGATGGCCACGAACGGCCCGCTCGCACGTTTGGACCAGGCGTGGACCGCCTGCGCCGCGCGCTCTTTGCCGACGCCGGTCTCGCCGGCGACCAGCACCGTCAAGTGACTCTGTGCCAGCCGACGCAACAGCTCGTAGACCTGCAGCATCGCTGGGTCTGCGACCAGCGCGCTGACTCCACCGATGTCCAGCATGGTGGCGCAGTCGCGCGCCTCATGGACGCCGGAACCGGGGAGCGCCGCCGCCGCACGCGCCGCGCCGAGCAGCACATCGGCGCGACAACCATCCGCGGGGCAGCGGGCGATGCCGCCGGACAGCGGCTGCCCGGACGTGATGGCCGCCAGTACGCGAGCGGCCTCCGCCAAAGCCGCATCATCGGGTAGCTCCGGACGAACCACCACGAGGTGGCTTTCGTCGACGCGACCGGCGACATCGAGGAGGCGCAGCGACGTGCAAAGTGCCTGCGTCGCCGCCGTCCGCATTGCGACCTCCGGCAGCGCGATGACTAGCACGCTCAGCGGCCGCTCATGCGCCAGTGCGCGCTCGACCTCCTGCGCCAGCCGCTCGCGTAGCGCTACCGCGTCGAGGAGCGTCGCCACCGGCGACCGGCCCACCGCATGCAGCACTAGCTTGACCGGACCGATGGCAATCATGTCGTCGCAGGCCAGTGCGCGGCGGCCCTCGACGCGGCTGCCGTTGACGCGTGTGCCGTTGTGGCTGCCCAGATCTTCGAGCTGCACGTCGCCGTCGCTGACGTGCAGCGTGGCGTGGCGCCGCGAGCAGGCTGCGTCGTTGATCACCAGCTCACACTCGGGCGCGCGGCCGATGACCACACTGCCCTGCCCCGGGAGCGGAAACATGATCGACGAACCGCCTTCGATGACCAAGAGGTACGCGCCGAGCGGATTCGTGCGGTCGCTGCCCAGAGTCAGCGTCAACGGAGGCATCTCGCCAGGGTCCATGGAGCGATTGTCGTCGGCAGGAGGCCGCGACACAACACGGTCGCTCAGGTCGCGCCAATCGGTTCGTCGTACTCAGTCGTCGAGCGCACGCTCACGGACCGTCGACGTGACCGACGCCGCGCCCGGTTGCCGTTGGCCGTTGTCGTCGTAGGCATCCCAGCCCGTGTTGGTCAGAAAATAGAAATGATCGCCGACGACTGTCCCGTGCGTGGGCTCGCCCAGGCCGGGCCAGCCCGATTCCAGGACCTCTTGTTTTTGCAGGTCGCGCGACAGGCGGACGATGCGCGGCGGGCGGGTCCCGTTCTGCACAGCGATGAACGAATGGGCGCGGCAATAGAGCCCGTCGATTCCGTTGATCGCGATATCGGCGGCGGGCACCAGCCAACGAACCGCGCGCGTCGCCAGCGTCATCTCGGCGATCCCGCGGACGTAGTCCGGGATGTACAGCACGGTCTCGTCGTAAGACAGGCAGGGCGTCTGCGGCGACGGCAGCTCGCCGGGCGAGTCGAGCCGCTCCAGCTTCTGCTCACCCGCCTTGAGCCGGAACAGCGCCCCTTGAACGCCATCGGCGACGTACAGATCTCCCCGCTTGCCGATTGTCATATCGCCGAGCACACCTTTGACCGGCGACTCGATGCGCCGCGTTTGTCGACCGCTATCGAGGTCGAACGCTAAGAGCGCGCTCTTGTCCTTGCCGGCCGGGTCGCAGCGGGCACACTGTGGCACCCACCCCGTGGCCGCCCACAGAATTCGCCGCGTTTCGTCGATCCTTAGGGCGAAGACCGGCAGGTCGGTGGTCGCGAACAACTTGCCGTCGGCGGTGATGATCTTGGCCTGACGCACACTGCCGATGAAAAAACGGCCGCTTTTCGCATCGTGCGCGATGTCCTCGGGGATGAGGTCTTTTTCGCCGAGCTCGAAGCTCTGCTGCGAATGGGTGACCGGCTTGGCGTTTTCGGCCATGCGCGTTTTGACCGCGAGATATTCGGCGTCACTGCGCAGTGCGGCGAAGTCCGCGTCGGCATCCAGGTCGTAGCGCACGCCCATCCTGCCGAGCTGGCGCAACCCATCGAGCGCCGCCCGACGATCGCCGAGATGCGCTTGCGTCGCTGCCAGGTTGTACGCGTTGCGCGCGTTGCCCGGCATGAGCGGCTTCAATCGCACCAAGACGTCAGCCAGCTTGCCGTAGTCCTTGGCGCGCATGGCGCGCTGACCCTCTTCGGCGACCGACCGCCAAGCGGGGGCCGGTGGCGTGGTGGGTGGCGAGGCCGCGACCGCCAGCGACAGCGTCAGCACCGCGATCGCCAAACCGCAGCTTAGCTGGCGCATTCGCCTTCGGTCATCTCCGGGGTGAACGCCACGCTCTCGGCGAGGTCGACGTAGTCGACGGCGCTGGCGCTGGCCTCGTCGAGAAAATCGAGATCGGCCAGGGTACGCTTGACCAGCGGAACGTCGACCCGCGTCAAGAATGTCGTGATGCTCTCGCCCGCGATTTTGCCGGCTGTGTACAGCGCGATGATTCGCTCGATGGCTTGCGGCACCCGGCGCGCCGGAATCTTCGCCGCCAGCCGACCGAAGCGCGCGGCATCACCCCCTGCATCGCCACCGACGTAGAGAAAATAGTGCGGCACGGCGCGACCGCCGACCTTGCGCATTCCGCCCTGAAAGCCGATGCCGGCGACATGGTGCAGGCCGCAGCCGTTGGGGCAGCCGCTGACCCGCACCTCCAGCCCCTCGGCACTGTCGAGCAGCGTTTTCCGTGCTGTAAAGCTCTCATTGATCAGCTGCGCCAGGCCGCGCGACTGGGTCACCGCCAGCTTGCACGACTCGGCGCCAGGACAGCTTCCGACGTCGGCCAACGACGCCGGATCCGGCTGCGCCAAGCCGAGCGCGTCGAGCTGTTGGCAAAGCGCATCGACCTGATCGGTCGCGACCCAGCGAAACAGCAGATTCTGCGTTGGCGTCGTGCGCAGCTCGCCGTTGGCGAACGACTCGGAGAGGCGGGCCAGAGCGCGCCACCGACCGGTCGACAGATCGCCGAGCGGCACCGTCACGGTGACGATGGAAAATCCGGGCTGGCGCTGCGCTGCGACATTCGTACGCCGGAAGCGCGCGTGCGCGTCGTGGTCGGCCAGCGGCAAAAAGCGCGGCGTGATACCCGGCCCGCGCACGACATCCTGGCCGACGATCGCGTGCAGCTCGGCGAGCGTCGGTGGCTGGGGGCGCGACGAGGGCGCGGCCTCTTCGGGAGGTGCTTGGCCGTCGAACGGCAGCGCATGGCCCTCTACCAGGGCGCGGGCGAAGCGTTCTAAAAATTCGGCCCGAAAGACCTCCCAGCCGAGCGCCTTGACGAGAAACTTCATGCGGTTTTTGTGACGATGAACGCGGTCCCCTTTTTCGTGGAACAGCGACAGCAACGCTTCGCCGACAGCAAACAGATCGGCCACCGGCAGCGCTGGAAATAGGAGGCGGCCGCTGGCCACGACGGTGCTGGTGCCACCGGCGACGAGCACGCGAAAAACGCGCTCGCCCGTCATCACATCACGCCCGGCGAAAAAGCCGATGTCGTTGATGGTCGCGAACGAATGGTCGCGACCGCCGCCGGAGAACGCGACCTTGAACTTGCGCGGCAGCGAGGCCGAGAGCGGGTGGCGCAAAAAATGCCGGGTGAAGGCGTCGGCGTAGGGAACCGGATCGAAGACCTCGTCGGCGGCGACACCGGCGGTGGCGCTAGTGGTGATGTTGCGGACCGCGTTGCCGCACGCCTCCCGCGTCGTCAGGCCCGACTCTTCGAGGAGGCGCATCGCATCGGCCACGTCGCCGAGCGGCACGAAGTGAAACTGAATGTTCTGCCGCGTGGTGATGTGGGAAAAGCCGCGCGAGTGTTTTTCGGTGACCTCCGCGATGGCGCGCAGCTGCGCCGCCGACAGGATGCCCTGCGGAATCTTGACCCGCAGCATGGACGCGTCCGAGTCCTGGCGCTGTCCGTAGGTGCCCGAGACGAGCCGAAAGGCGCGCCACTGGTCGGGCGTGATCGCGCCCGCTTCGAACTGCGCCAGCGTCGAGACAAAGGTGTCGACCTCGCCGGCGTCGGCAAACGACAAACGACCACTGCCGAGCTCACTCATGCCATTTCCTCAGCCGCTTGGGCGGCAACGCGGTGTCCCAGTCGGGCCGCAAGCTCGACGGTCTTACCCAGCACGATGACGCCGGGCAGACCGACGGGAACCAACACGCTGGCCAGCTCGCCCAGGCAGCCTGTCCAGCTCCACTGCACAACGGTCGAGGCGCCGCAGACGATCGCGGCCGGGTGATCCGCGCCGTAGCCATGGTCGAGCAAGAAGCGCATGATCGAGTCGCGCGCATCGAGCGCCATCAACAGGACGATGGTCAAGGGGGCGCGGCTCAAGGCCGGCAGCGTCTGCTGGTAGGCCTCGGCGGGAGTGGCGGTCAGCACCAGGCAGCCACTGGCCAGGCCGCGATGCGTGACCGGGATGCCCGCCGCCCCGGGCGCGGCAAATGCGCTCGAGATGCCGGGAATGATCTCGCAGAGAATCCCGGCGCGCTCGGCCGCCAGCGCCTCTTCGCCGCCGCGACCGAACACGAATGGGTCGCCCCCTTTGAGCCGAACGACCTCGAGGCCGCGCCGCGCGAAACGCACCAGCAGCCGATCGATCGTGGCCTGTGCGACCGCGTGATGCGCCCGCCGTTTACCGACGTAAATCCGCCGTGCGCGCGGCGCCAAGTCGAGCACGCGTGCGTCGACCAGCGCGTCGTAAAGGATGAGATCCGCGCGTTGGATGGCGCGCACGGCTTTGACCGTCAGAAGCTCGGGGTCGCCCGGTCCGGCCCCGACCAGCGTGATCTTGCCGCTCACGATTGCGCCTGCTTGCCGGCGTACATCTCGTTGAGCGCCGACAGTAGAAGCGGCGTGCGTTCGGCGAGTGGAACGCCGTGCGCTTTCCAGCGCGTGCGCAGGGTCTCGGCCAGGCTACGCCATCCGTCGAGGTCGGCCGGCAAGACGCGATCGATGGCGCGACGCAAAAGCGCGACGAGCGCCGGCGCTCGCCCGCTCGACGAGATGGCGAAGGTCACCCCGCCGCGCTCAAGCACCGCCGCGCCAAAGGCACTGGACGAGTCGGGGTCATCGACGGCGATGGTAAAGCGCTGCTCGGCAGATGCGGCGCGGAGGACGGCGCGGTTGACCTCGCTCGTCGCTGCGGCCACCACCAGCCAGGCGCCGCGCACGTCGTTATCGTGGAACGGACGCTGCACAAGGTCGACGCCGAGCGTTGCGAATTCGGGCAAGACGTCCGGCGCCACGACCTGGACGGCTGCGCCTGCAGTCAAAAGCGCGCGCGTCTTTTCCAGTGCTACTGGGCCGGCACCAACGACGAGCACGCGCCTATCGGCTAGCTTCAAAAAGACAGGCACGAGCGGCCCGTCTGACCTTGGGCCTGGCTCTTGGCTCACTGCGACACCACGCGCAGGGTCGACACCGGATGCAGACCGCACTCTTTGTGGGCGGCCTCGTCCTCCCACCACCAGCGCCCGGCGCGCGGATGCTCGCCTTTGGCCACGGCCCGCGTGCACGGTGCGCAGCCAATCGAGGGGTACCCCGCGTCGTGCAGTGGGTGGGTGGGAATGTCGCGGGCGCGCACGCGCTCCCAGAGCTGCGCGTCGCTCCAGTCGTAAAGTGGATTGATCTTGAGGATGGAGCCGTGCGCCTCGTCGATCTCCGTCGCAGAGGTGGTGGCGCGGCTGTTCGATTGGTCGCGACGCAATCCGGTCATCCAAGCTTCGGCACCGGCCAGCGCACGCGCAAGCGGCCGCACTTTACGGACATTGCAGCAGGCTTTGCGCGCTTCGACGCTGGCGTAAAACCCGTTCGGTCCGTCAGCGTTGACCAGCGCCTCGACCTCTTGAGCGTCGGGCGCGAACAGCAGGATAGGCAGGCCGTAGCGGGCGCGCACGCGATCGATGAGGTCGAACGTCTGTTGATGAAGACGGCCGGTGTCGAGCAGAAACACACGCGGCCGCGCCGTCTGCTTTTCGCTGGCCGCGGCGACCGCGTCGATCACCACCATGTCTTCGACGCCGAAGCTGGAAGCGACGCGCAAACGATCCCCGAAGCGCGCCACCGCGGCGGCGACGATCGCGTCGAGACCGCCGCTGCCCTCTATTTGCGTCGTGGCAGTCACGCGACCAGCGACGGCTGAGCCAGCGATGCGCGCTGCCGTTCCGGCGCTGCGAGCGACCGGTAATAGAGCACCTGGGTAAGCAGGGTACAGCGCAGCACCAGGCCAATGGTGAAGCCGACCACGAACACCGGCTGATGCGACAACAGCGAGTAGCTCAGCGCCAGCACGCGCCCGAGGGCATTGAGCGACGGGAAAAAGATGCTCACATCGTCGGCCCGCCGCAGCCGATAGAGGCGAAAGATCTGCGGCAGATACGACGCTTCGATTGCTACGATGCCGAGCGAGCCCAAGAGCCACCACATGACGAAGGCCTCCTACCGCGCGAGAAAACCGCTAAGATGATCGAGTCAGCCGCAGCGCTGATTCCGTTATAGCGGATCTCTGTCCGTTATGCTAGATCCTGTTGTGCCCCCCATGTCGATCTCCGTTTTGGCCCAAGATGCGCCGCGCTCCGTCCGCCTGCCCGCCCACTTGGCGATGCTCGAGGAGGAGGCGGTGCACGTGCTGCGCGAAGTCACCGCCGAGCGCGAGCGACCGGTGCTGCTGTTTTCCGGCGGCAAAGATTCGATCGTTCTTTTGCACTTGGCGGCACGCGCGTTCCCCGGCGAGCCGCTGCCGATGGCGGTGATGCATGTCGACACCGGGCACAACTTTGCCGAGGTGATCGCGTTTCGGGACGCGTTGGTAAAAGAGCTCGGTGTCTCGCTCGTGGTTGCATCGGTCGAAGCCTCGATCGCCCAAGGGCGAGTCAAAGACGAGCGCGGCCCGCGCGCCTCGCGCAATCGATTGCAGAGCGTGACTCTGCTCGACGCGATTGCACTGCACCGCTACGACGCCGCGTTCGGCGGAGCGCGGCGCGACGAGGATCGGGCCCGCGCCAAGGAGCGCATCGTCAGCGTGCGCGACGATTTCGGCAGCTGGGATCCGAAGAACCAGCGCCCCGAGCTGTTTGATCTGCTCAACCTGGATGTGCCCAAAGGCGGCCACCTGCGCGTGTTTCCGCTGTCGAATTGGACCGAGCTCGACGTGTGGCATTACATCGAGGCGCGCGAGCTGGCCGTGCCATCGCTCTATTTTGCACACGAGCGCGAGGTCTTCGAGCGGGACGGAATGCTCTACGCCAATACGCCATTCATCGTGCGCACCGCCGAGGAGCCGCTGTTTTCGGCGACGGTTCGCTTTCGGACCGTCGGCGATGCCACGTGCACCGGGGCGGTCCGCTCGGACGCACGCACGATGGGGCAGGTCATCGCCGAGGTCGACACGGCCATCATCACCGAACGCGGGGCGACGCGCGCCGACGATCGAGCGACCGAAGCGGCGATGGAAGACCGCAAGCGCGAAGGCTACTTCTAATGGCTGAACTCCTCGATGTGGCACTGCGCTGTGCCACTGCCGGCAGCGTCGACGACGGCAAGAGCACGCTCATCGGTCGGCTCCTGTTCGACGCCAACGCGCTCTTCGAAGACCAGCTGTCGCACGTCGCCGAGGCTTCCAAAAAGCGCGGCCGCGCCACCGATCTGTCGCTCCTGACCGACGGGCTCCGCGCCGAGCGCGAGCAGGGCATCACCATCGACGTCGCCTGGCGCTACGCCAAAACCGCCAGGCGTCGTCTGGTCCTGGCCGATGCGCCCGGCCATGTGCAGTACACGCGCAACACCATCACCGCGGCGTCGACTGCCGACGTGCTGGTCATTCTCGTCGACGCGACGCGAGTCGGCAGTGACGCTGCGGCCACGCTCTTGCCGCAGACCAAGCGCCATTTGGCGGCGTCACTCTTTTTGGGAGTGCGTCAAGTCGCCATCGCGGTCAACAAGATGGACGCGGTCGATTTTTCGCAGCTGCGCTTCGCCCGCATCCAGGAGCTCGTGAACGCCTACGTTGCGAGCCACGCGATCGGGCGCCGGCGCCCTTTTGCCGTCCAGCTGCGCTTTTTTCCGGTGAGCGCGCTCGACGGCGACAACGTCGTCCATCCGAGCCAGCGCATGCCGTGGTTCGCCGGACCTCCTCTGCTGGCGCATCTGGAGAGCATTCCGCGCCTGATTCCGACCGAGCATGCGGCGCGCTTTTCGGTGCAGTGGGTGCGACGCGTCGAGCGCAATGTCGAGCGTGCCTACTCGGGGCGGCTTTTGTCGGGCCAGCTCGCGGTCGGCGACGCTGTGAAGGTCGTCGGCGGGCAGGAAAGCCGAGTCAAGGCGGTGCGGACGCTGGAGGGCGACGCCGCAGGGCTGGTCGCCGGGCAGTCGGCGACGGTCACACTGACCGACGACATCGATATTTCACGCGGCGATGTGCTGGTGCACGCGGACGACGGGGCAACGCCGGTTCGCGAGGTGACGCTCGATGTCGCCTGGCTTGGCCACGACGCGCTCAGCCCGGGGCAAGAGCTGCTGCTCAAACATGGCGCCAAAAAAGTACGTGCTGTGGTCTCGGAGATCGAAGCGCTGTACGACGTCGAGAGCGGCCAGGAGGGTGGAGCTGCACGGCTCGCGCTCAACGATTTGGGGCGGATTCGCGTGCGCACCAGCGCGCCGCTCCTGTGGGACCGCTACGACGCGCTCCGCGACACCGGCCGCGCGATCCTGATCGGCAAAGAGAACGCCGACACCGTTGGGGCTGCTATCTTTTCGTCATGACGACTTCGATTGCACCGTGGCTTTCGGTGGCCGACGCCACTTCGGCGGTCGAGTTCTACAAAGCGGCGCTGGGCGCCGTCGAGCTCGAACGGGTCGAGGCGGAGCCCGGTCTGGTGCTCATCGCGCGGCTGGCGATCGGCGGCGCCGAATTCTGGGTGCAGGAAGATGCCGACGCCAATCCGGCACGAGCGGCCCTCGCCACCGTGCGCATGATCTTGAGCGTCGAGGATCCCGATGCGCTGTTCACGCAGGCCATCGCCGCCGGTGCGACCGAGGTCGCCGCGATCCACGAAGACAACGGCTGGCGCATCGGCCGCATCGCCGACTCGGCCGGCCACCACTGGGAGATCGGCAAAAGACTTTAGTCTTACAAGTGGACGTCTCGGCGGACGGCGCGAGAAGGCCATACCAATTTGTTGTTCGTCATAACGGACGACGTCAAGTGAAGCGATCCAGGGGAGAGCAGCCCCAAAGACTACGCGGAGGCGCGGCGGTTGCGGATCGAAGGCCAAATCGAGGCGCAGGGACAGAACGGACGTACAATGCGCGCATGAGCTCGGTGCGCCGCGCTGTAAAACTGCTTCCGATGGTGCTCCTCTTTACCGTGCTCCGGTTGCCCACGGCCGAGGCGGCGGA
>JBBQIO010000088.1:0-9493 GCA_038325015.1 Polyangia bacterium | reverse complement strand
CGACCCGACGACCAAAGCGGTCGGCCAGCGCGCCGGTCGGCACTTCGAACACCACCGCGGTCAGCGCATAGACGCTGTTGAGCAGTGCGATCTCGGTGAAATTGAGCCCGCGGTTTTGAAAAAAGAAAACTAAAATTGGCGTAAAAAGATATGAAGTAGAAAGAAAGCGGAAAAAGCTAAAAAGTCGTAATTCTTGGGAGATATCACGCGCCGGTCGTGTCGTCGCGGTCGCGCTCACGGAAACACCAACACCTGATCGCTGCCGAGCTGCGCCGACAGCCCATCGACATAGCGCAAGATCGCATCACGACGACCGATCACTGCGCCCATCTCAGCCGCCGACAAAATGTCGGGCTCGGCCGCGAGCGCCCGGCGCAGCGCCGCCAAATCGAATGACCGCAGCGCCGCGATCAAGCGTCGCGAGAACTTCTGGCAGTGCGACAGATAGGCGCGGCAGCGAATGTGCCCTTCGGGCTCGACCTGAAAGCCGAACGTGTTGTCCATCCAATAGAGCGTCTGCCAGTCGGGCGAGGTCATCAGATTGCCGCCCGAGAAGCGGTCCGAGTTGTTGGTCAGCATGTCGAACACCAGGAGCGACGACAGCTGTTGCATCAGATTGGCCTTGTCGGGCGGCAGCGCTTCTCCGACCGTCATCCATTTGGTCCAGGTGACGACGCTCTCGTCGGCGTCCAGATGCGAGTCGATGATCGTCGGAATCCAGTACGACAGCTCGCCGCGCGTGAAGCCTTCGTCGTCGAACAGCGTCTCGGCCTCGATGCGGGCCGACAAAAAATGGGCTTCGGGGGGCAGCTTTCCGACCAGATCGTCGTGATGGAGTGTGCGCATCGTGGCCGGTGGAACCGCGTGCAGGCCGAGCGCGCGGTTGATGCGATAGGCGGCGACCTCTTTGCGCGGCACCGTCTGCGGATTGATCTGTTCGGGCTTGAACGCGGCGCGTGATCCGTCGGCGAAATCGATGCGAAACGAAATCGACGAGCCGCCCTTGTTGAGCTTGGCGCGCACCACCTCGGCGACGTGCATGCGATCGATCAAGAGCTCGTCACGCATCCCCAAAAAGGTACCGACGACATCGGTGGTGACCTCGGCAGCTTCGGGGTCCAAGGACGCCGCCGGCGGTGGCAACTCCAGCGATGTCGAGGCCAATGAGGTAGCGGCAAGCTCGGCGCGGAGGGCGACAGGCGGGGGCTGGTCAGGCCAGTGGCGCGCGGCAAAAACGGCGCCAAAGCTCGTGGCGCCGGCCACCACCTCGAGAAGCACGAACGACCATATCCGCACGACTTTACAGGCTATCACCCGATGTGGGCGATCTCAAATTTTCGCGGCCACAACCGGGGGACGTTCCCGTCCCCCCCTCTTCCGGCGCAGCCGGAAGGGACTTCCCCCACCGCGCTTCCCGCGAGTTGGAGCGCACACGCACGGCTCGCCAGAAGCTAGCGGGCGTTGAAAAACGCCGCCAAGCGAGCACGGCGAGCTCGCGAGGGAGTCCGAGCGGCGCAGGGAAGGAGGCTCGGCGAGCTGTTGCTCGACGAGGAAGGGCGGCACGCCCTTCAGTAGATCGTAACAGGGTCGAAAACCCCCGCTAGTCCATGCTCCGCGGCGGATGGCGCAAAAACGCCGGAATATCCAATTCGCTTTCGTCATCGCCGCCGAGCGCTGGTCCGAGCGCGCTGGCCAGACGAGACGACGGTGGCGGCGGCAGCGGCGCGACGCCCATCTGGCCGCGCTCGGTGCGATCCGCGCGCTCGGCGCGTTCGGAGCGAATCGGTCCCGAAACCGGGGTGGCATCGCCGCGATTGGCCGACACGGTGCGCATCTCGCCCGACGGCGTCGGCATCCGCGTTTCTACGACGCGTGGCTCCGGCGTGCGCGGCTCCGGACCACGCAGCTCCATCGGCGACGAGCGAACATAGGGCATGGTGATCTGGGTCGCGCGCTTCTTCTCGCTCACCGTCGGCATCAGTGGCAGCGGATCGTCGACCATCAAGGTCGCCCGGTCGAAGCCAGTGGCGATGACGGTGATGCGCACCTCGTCGATCAGATTCGCGTCGATCACCGAGCCGAAGATGATGTTGGCGTCCTCGTGCGCCGCCTCTTGAATCAGCGTCGAAGCCTCGTTGACTTCGAACAGCGTCAGATCCGGACCGCCGGTGATGTTGATGAGGATACCGGTCGCGCCGGTGATGCTCACATCTTCGAGCAGCGGCGACGAGATGGCCTGCTGCGCCGCTTCGATGGCGCGGCGATCGCCGCACGCGCGTCCGGTGCCCATGAGCGCGCGCCCCATGTCCTTCATGATCGTCCGCACGTCGGCGAAGTCGACGTTGATCAGCCCGGGAATGGTAATCAGATCGCTGATGCCTTGGACCGCGTTCAAAAGCACGTCGTCGGCTTTGCGAAACGCGTCGAGCATGGTCGTCTTTTGACCGGCGACGTTGAGCAGTCGATCGTTGGGAATGATGATCAACGTGTCGACGGCGGCGCCGAGCGCCAAGATGCCCTCTTCGGCCTGTTTGCGGCGCTTTTTGCCCTCGAAGCCGAACGGCTTGGTGACCACGCCGACGGTCAACGCGCCGCACTCGCGGGCGACCTGCGCGATAATTGGCGCCGCGCCGGTGCCCGTGCCGCCGCCCATTCCGGCGGTCACGAACACCATGTCGGCGTTCTGCAAGACCTCGGTCAAGCGCGCGATGTCCTCGAGCGCGGCGTTGCGGCCGATGTCCGGATTGGCGCCTGCGCCGAGTCCTTTGGTCAGCGCGCCACCAAGCGGGATCTTGGTCGGCGCTTGATTGGAGTCGAGCGCCTGCACGTCGGTGTTGGCGGCAATGAAATCGACGCCTTCGAGGCGTGATTCGATCATCGTGTTGATGGCGTTGCCGCCGCCGCCGCCGACGCCGATGACCTTGATGCGGGCGCGGTTGGATGGTTCGTCGTCGAATTCCAGGAGCGCCATGCGGCTCACCTCAGGGGAAAAGGGGTGAGGCCATTTTCAGTCGGCGGTCGACGGGGTCAAATTTTTTGCCGCAAATTGTTTTCACGTGAGACGCGTCGTGGTCCATCAACCCCGGGCCTGCGGTGTATGTTCACCGCCAGGAGAGTGTCCATCATGCGAACCGCTTCTTTACTTACTTTCGGACTTACTGCGGCGCTGGTCGCGGGCTGTGCGGCCTCGGTCGCCGAGCAGCGCAAGGAGGCAATTGAAGTGTGGGCCGGCAATCACCCAGAGGCCTCGCAGGAGCTCGGTGCGTGGGTCGGCAATCACCCCGAAGCAGCGGCGCTATTTTTCGAATGGGATGGGCATCATTCGGAGCGGGCGCACCAGTTCGTGACCTGGACGATTTCCAATCCGGGCGCGCCAATCGAAGCTTTTACGCAGACGCATCCCGGCTGGGAATATTTCGACCGCATCAACGAGACGCACCGGCCCGCCGCTCAAGCGTTCATGGCGTGGTGTCGTCGCCATCCCGCGGCCGCCGAAGCGCTTATGAGCCATCCGGGCGGGCTCACCTGGGCGGGCCATCACCTTTACTCGGACCGCTGGCACATGGAACATCCGGGCGCCTAACTCGATCGAACCGTCCTCATCGGCCTAGGTCAGCCGGGGTTTTTCGCCAGATACTCGTTCATGAAGCGCGCGCTCGACTCCCAGCCTTCGCGAAGCTGCTTCTCGGCCGACGACTCGATGATGCCACCGAGCCCGAATACCTTGGCATCGATCATGAGGTCGGCGGTGCGGCGGACCTTCTTGCCGTCGCCAATCGGCGCGACGCGCAGCGATCCCTCCTGCTTGATGCGGTCGGCCAGCGCGCTCGGCGTCAGGGTCCAGCGCCAAACCAGCGACGCCTTGTCGAGTGTGCCGAGCTCGGTGTAGCCGAAGTTCGAGCCCATCAGCTTCATGACTGGCCCAGGCATGTTGACCTTGGGACTGCCACTGCACTTGCGAGTGATCGTCGTGTCGGTGTCGGTGAGCTCGAGCTGCGTCCAGGCGTTGAACTTCAACCCGTCCTTGTAGAGCGACTCGTTGAACGTCTTGTCGAGAAACACTTTCCAGAACGTGTCCACGTCGCAGTTGATGTCGTGCGAAACCGAAAATTTATTCATGGGAGGTCCCTCGGCTGGTAGTGCCGAACAATGCGCTAAAAAACTTCGCCAAACCAGCTGCGCATCCGCCGCCACACGGAATGTTTGCCGGCGTCGCGATTGCTCAGATGGCGCGCGTCGAGATTCTTCATCCCGTGCAGCACGAGTCCGACGCCGGTGGCGAACGACGGCGTGCGCACCACGTCGACCAGGCCGCCCACGCCCTTGGGAATGCCGCGCCGAACCGGCATGCCGAGCACCTCTTCGGCGAGCTCGGGCATGCCCTCGAGGATGGTCGATCCGCCGGTGATGACCGCGCCCGACGCGAGCTTGTCTTCGAAGCCGCTCTTTTCCAGCTCACGACGCACGAGCGTGAAGATCTCGTCGACGCGCGGCTCGATGACCGCGCACAGCGACTGGCGCTTGACCTGCCGCGCCGGACGGCCGCCGACCGACGGCACCTCCATCATCTCGTCCTCGCCGACCATCGACGCCATGGCGCAACCCCAGCGGTGCTTGATGCGCTCGGCCTCCGAGTGCGGGCTGCGCAGACCGTAGGCGATGTCGGCCGTCAGCTGATGGCCGCCCACCGCGAGCACACTGGTGTGGACGATGGCACCGTCGACGAACACCGCCAGGTCCGTGGTGCCGCCGCCGATGTCGATGAGCGCGACGCCGAGCTCGCGCTCGTCATCGTGCAGCACGGCCTCGGCCGAGGCGAGCGGCTCCAGCACCACGTCGGCCACCTGCACGCCGCAGCGATGGCAGCATTTGATGATGTTCTGCGCCGAGGTCACCGACGCGGTAACCAGATGCACGCGCGCCTCCAGTCGCACCCCCGACATGACCAGCGGCTCCTTGATGCCGTCCTGGTGGTCGATCGTGTATTCCTGTGGCAGAACATGGATTATTTCGCGATCTTGTGGTATATTGATTGCGCGGGCTTGTTCGAGTACCGCGGTAATATCGGATTGTTTTACTTCCTTGTCTTTGATCGCCCAGACGCCCTGCGAGTTGAGCGAGCGGATGTGCGCGCCGGCAATGCCGGCGTAGACCTGCGTGATCTCCACGCCGGCCATGTGCTCGGCCTCTTCGATGGCGTGCTGTATCGACTGCACGGTGGCGTCGATGTTGACCACCACGCCCTTCTTGAGGCCGGTCGACGGATGGGTGCCGATACCGATGATGTCGACTCCATCCGGCCCCATTTCGCCCACGACGCAGGCGATCTTGGTGGTGCCGATATCGAGGCCGACGACGAGCTCTTCGCGCTTGGCCATGTTCGCTTCTCAGGTCTCCGTCCCCTCGTCGTCGCTTGGGGCGGGCGGCGGCGGGGGCAGGTGCTGTGTAGGGGTGGAAGGCTCGGGCTGGACGTTGCCGTCGCCATCGCTGTTCGCGTGCGGCGGGTGGGCCAGCTTGACGGTGACGCGGTCGGGGCGATTGCGGTTGTCGAGGTGAATGAAGCGGGCTTGGTTATCGCCGCCGCCGCTTTTCTCGAGCGCGTGCGAAACGACATCGAAGCGAGCGAGCTGAGCCGGCAGGGTAGTCGTCTCGACCAGCCCCAGACCGACCCCGAGGCCGCCGGCGGTGTACAGCGTCCAGCGGCAGCGGTCGCGATCGACGTGCAGCTCGCCGATCGGCGGCCGCGGAGCCGCCCGCCAGGCTGCCGCAATGCTCAAGGCCACCCGCAGATCACCGGACACCGAGGCGGGGTCGCCGAGGTAACGCGCGCGGTCGATGCCGGTCACGACGGGGAGCCCGAGGGCCTCGTGTGCCGAGGCGCGCTTGAACACTTGCCCGCTGGCGTCGACCAGGTAGATCGATCCCAAGACCACGGCGCACGCGGCGTCGCGCTCGACGATGTCGACGGCGATGGTGGAGGGCAGCTCTCGGCGCACGTGGACGTCGGCGACCCATGGCTCCTCGGCCAGATCGCGTCGAACCGCGTCCAGATCGACGCGAAAGAGGTTCATACCCAGCACCGATTGCACGCGGACGGCCAGGGTCTCGGCGGCGACGTGGCGCGTGGGCGCCAGGCGCAAGGTGCGCACCGCGAAATGCGGCGAGCGAAAGACAAAGCGCCCGAGCCCGACGGCAGCTCCGCTGAGCCCGACGAAGAGACAGAGCACCAGCCCCGTTCGCGCCTGCCGACGAATGGCGGCCAGCGTGCGTTTGGCACTGGAGACTTCGGACCGCCGGCGATTGCCACGCGCGCCAAACCAGCTGCGTCCATGGCGACGTGCGGACCGACGCGGCTCGCCCGACGACGACGCCACGGCTGTATACGGCCGATCGGCGGCGCCAAGAGGGCCGTCTGGCCCTGGCGCCCGCTCCGTTTCGCGGGGATCTCCGGGAAGCATGTCCTACGCTTGTAAGCGGTTCGCCGGCGGGGGGCAAAAAATTACTCGTGAGACCTGGCCTCTGGCTTGGCAGCACCCGCGACACCGCATTGCCAGGTGCGTCACTTTTTAGGCGCAGCAGCAATTTCAAGTCAGGCCCGAGTTTTGGTATTCTGCAAATATGAGACTCTCTTCAACATTACGTGCCCTCCGTATTGGACTGGTGATGGCTGGTCTGTGCGCGGCCACCGTGGCGCGCGCGGACGATGCGACGCCGACCCCCGCCGACGCCAAGCGACACTACAACGCAGCCACCGCGCACTTCGCGGTCGGCGAATTCGCCGAGGCTGGCGAGGAGTACAACAAGGCCTACAAAGCCAAACCCGATGCCGCGTTCCTCTACAACGCCGCCCAGTCATTCCGCTTGGCCGGCGCCAACGAGCGCGCCCTCGTGCTCTACAAGAACTATCTGCATTTTTACCCACACGCCCCGAATCTCGACGAGGTGCGCACGCAGATCGACAAGCTGACCGAGGCGATCGAAGCGACCAACAACGCCAAGACCAACCCGCCGATGAACACCGCGGAGCCCGGCCGTCCGACGCCTGAAGGCGGCACCGAGGTCCGGACCGAGAGCACGACGACCACGCCAGTCACGGTGACGCCAGTCGTTGCCACCACGGCCCCGCCGCCCGACAAGCCGATCTACAAGAAGGGTTGGTTCTGGGGGGTGGTCGCCGGAGCAGTCGTCGTCGTCGCGGTGGTGGTCACGGTGGGAGTCATCGAAGGGTCGAGCACCAAGAGCTGGAACAACGCGCCGCCCTTCGGGCCGGGTAGCCAAAACGGATTGTCGACCCATGGTCTGACGGTGAGGTTCTAAATGAACAGCAAACGAATCATCGTGGCCCTGGCGCTGTGTACAGCCGTTGGATGTACGACCAACGGATCGGCGCCGTCCGGATTCGGCGTTAACTTGACCATTGACGGGTCGGCTCTGACCGCCGCGCAGCTCCACGCGATCTCGTCGCTGCTGGTGACCGTGACCGGGGAAAAGGCGCCCTATAGCAAGACGCTGCCCGGCACAGCGATCACGAGCGGCACCGTTCACGTGCAGTACGTGCCGGGGATCACCACGGGGTCGCTGGTGTTCGAGGTCAACGCCGACAACGGCAGCGGCTCGGTCATCGCCAGCGGCGTGACCGGTCAAATTGCGCTCGCGACCGGCAAGGCGACGACTGCGACCGTCAAGCTCGCCGCGGGCCACCAGGCCGACATGGGCGTCATCGCCCTGGGCACCGCTTGCGCGCACGACAGTGACTGCTCCAGCTCCGGCGACCCGGGTCATTGCGCCGACGGCGTGTGCTGCGATACCTCCTGCACCGGGACGTGCGAGTCGTGCAACCTGACGGCGTCGCAGGGCACGTGCACAGCGATTCCGGCCAACACCGATCCGCAGAACGAGTGTGGCGCGGTCATCCCGCCGGAGCCGACTCCACCTCCGGCACAGCCCGACATGGCCGGTGCCGACCTGCTCGGTGTCGACCTCGGTCCGCCGCCGGACTTCGCTGGTGTCGACCTGGCGCCGCCCTACAACTATCCCGATGGCGGCGTCAAAATCGTGAACGGCAATTGCGCCGGTAGCTGCAGCGGGACGCGCAGCTGCACCTATCCCGACGCGACCAAAACGTGCGGTACGGCGTTCTGCAACTCCAGCTCACAGATCGAGACGCCAAAGTGCGATGGTGCCGGCGGCTGCAACAATCTGACGCCGACGACTTGCTCGGACTTCATCTGCGGCGCCGGCGCCTGCAAGACGGTGTGCGTTACAGACGCGGACTGCTTGTCCACCGACTTCTGCGACCCGAACACGCACACGTGCAAAATAAAAGTTGATCAGGGCGGCAACTGCTCGGCGCCGGATCAGTGCTCGACGGGATATTGCGTAGGGACCGTGGGCAATGCGGTGTGCTGCAACAGTAAGTGCGCGGCACCGAGTACGTGCAACGACGCGGCGCGACCGGGCTTCTGCGAATGTGCCAGCCTACCCAGCTGCACCGCAGGGTGCGTTGCTGTGTACGCGGACGCTGACGGCGATGGTTTCGGCGATCCTTCGACCAACGGAGGCAAGGGCAACCCGGCATGCGCTGATGCGATTCCTGCTGGGTTTGTGGCCCCGACGGCCGATGGGCTCGGCAATCCACAATTTGACTGCGATGACGGCAATGTCAACGCATTTCCCGGGCAGACGCACTACTTCACCAAGCCGCGATCCACGGGCTCGTACGATTACAATTGCGACGGGCAGCAGACACCTCTGGCGCCGACGCTAGGCGACACTTGCCTATTCGGTAGTTGTTTCGGCGCCGTCTCTGCGTGTGGCACTGCCGGCCAAGCTTCTGCGCTTTCACAACGCTGCAGGGGGAGTAGCTCACGGTGCCCAGAGATTTGTTTTGCCGGGCCGACTTCGGGGTTTGTCGTACAGAGCGGCGTGTGCGGCTCTAGCACCGACGGTTCGCCGTTTCCGACCAACAACAGTCAGTCGGGCAGTGGCAGCGCCACGTATCGCTATTGCGGCACGTGCAGCGTGGCCGGCGGCGTTGCGTATACGTCCACGTATACTGGCCCCCAGCCGTGTAACTAGCGCGTCAGCCTTTGACGCGCTTAATTTTCGCGCCCAGCTTGGCCAGCTTCTTTTCGATCCGCTCATAGCCGCGATCTAGGTGATACACGCGCTGCACCTCGGTGGTGCCGTCCGCGACCAGGCCGGCCAGGATGAGCGCCGCCGAGGCGCGTAAATCCGATGCCATCACCTGCGCGCCGGTGAGTCGCTTGACCCCCCGAATCACCGCCGTGCGCCCGTCGACGAGAATGTCGGCGCCCATGCGCGCCAGCTCCTGCACATGCATGTAGCGGTTTTCGAAAATCGTCTCGGTGATCACGCTCTGCCCGGCAGCGCGCGTCGCCAGCACCATGAACTGCGCCTGCATATCGGTCGGAAAGCCGGGGTGCGGCTGGGTCGTGATGTCGACCGGCTCGAGCTGCGCCGGGCCGCGCAC
>JBBQIO010000087.1:0-9545 GCA_038325015.1 Polyangia bacterium | reverse complement strand
CGACATTCGCTTCGTGATCCATTACAACGTGCCGGGCAGCATCGAGCAGTACTATCAGGAGGCCGGGCGCGCCGGCCGCGACGGCAAGCCTTCGCGCTGCGTGCTTCTGTACAACCCCGAGGACGAGGCGGTGCAGGAGTTTTTCGTCGGCGGCAAGTATCCGACGCGCTCCGATTTTCGTCAGGTGGCGTTTGCGCTGTCGACCGGGGAAGGCATCTTGCGCGATATCGCGCTTCGCGCCGAGACGTCGCAGCAAAAGGCGCGTGTCGTCCTCGGCGTGCTCCGCGATCGCGGTTTTTGCGAGGAGCTGCCGGGCGGGCTCTATGCGCCAACCAGCACCGAGCCCGACGAGCTGATGCTCGGACGCGCTGCCGAAGAGTATCGCAAGCGGCGTGAGTCGGACCGCGACAAGCTCGAAGCGATGCTCAAGTTCGCGCGCTCGACGCGCTGTCGCGCGCAGATTCTGCTCGAGTACTTTGGCGAAAAAGACGTGCCGCTGTGCACGCGCTGCGACAACTGTCGCAAGTACGGAGCGGGCGCCGCCGAGGAGCGCACCACGTCGCTCGATGGCCCGCTCGAGATCGACGGCGAGGACGGCGACGACTCCGAGGTGATCGAGATGCCGGTCATCCCACCGCCGCCGCGCAAAGATCCGACGACACTGTTTTAATCGGTTGCCTCCGATCGACTCCAGCCAGCTGCTGTCGGCGATCGGCAAAAATCCGCGCGCCCGCCTGCGCAACGAGCATCCCGTCTCTGAGCAGGGCCGGGTGGTCGTGTACTGGATGCAACGAGCGCAGCGCGCCGTCGACAATCCGGCGCTCGACTGCGCCATCCAGGTGGCCAATCGCCTGCGCCAGCCGGTGTGCGTGTTCCTCGGCATCGTGCCCTTTTATCAGGGCGCCAATCTGCGCCACTACGCTTTTGTCGTCGGGGCGGTGGCCGAGCTTGCCGAGGCGGTGCGGCGGCGCGGCGCGGCCTTCGTGTTTCGTCCCTACCCAGATCACCGGCTGATCCCGTTCTGCGACCAGGTCGGGGCGTCGATCGTCATCGGCGACGAGAATCCCCTGCGCGAGCCGGAGCGCTGGCGAAGAGTGGCCGGCGAGCGGCTCCGCGTGCCGCTGGTGACCGTCGACGCCGATGTGGTCATGCCCACTGCGCTGGCGCCCAAAGAGGAGGTTGGCGCGCGCACCCTTCGCCCCAAGATCCATCGCGTTCTCGCCGAATTCTTGCGGGCGAGCGCCGAGCCGACGGCCGACGTGGCGTGGTCTTTCCCGGTGCCTCCGTCGGTGTCGATGGCGGTGGATGACGTCTTGGCGCGCCTGCCGATCGCGCGCGATGTGCAGCGGATCGCCGACGCGCAACCGGGCACATCGGCCGGTCTAGCGGAGCTCGACGATTTTGTCGCGCGTCGCTTGAGCCACTACGGGGACGCCCGCAATCAGCCCGACATTGCCGACGGCACCAGCCTCCTGTCGGCCTATTTGCATTACGGCCATCTTGGTCCGCGACAGGTGGCGCTGGCGGCAATCGCCAGTCGAGCGCCGCAGGCGGCCAAGGACGCGTTCATCGAGCAGCTGATCGTGCGCCGTGAGCTGGCGATCAACTTTTGTGCCCGTAACCCGCAGTACGACTCGTTCGATGGGATGGCGCCGTGGGCTCAAGCGACGCTGCAGGCCCATGCCGCCGACGTTCGCCCGCACCGCTACAGCATGGTCGAGCTCGACGCCGCGTGCACCCACGACCCACTGTGGAATGCCGCGCAGAACGAAATGAAGTGGAGCGGCCGCACGCATGGCTACGTGCGAATGTATTGGGCCAAGAAGATCCTGGAGTGGAGTGCCACTCCACAAGAGGCCTTTGCCAATGCGATCGCGCTCAACGACAAATATTTTTTGGATGGCCGCGATCCCAATGGCTACACGGGCATTGCTTGGGCGCTGGGGGGCAAACACGATCGCCCGTGGCCCGAGCGGCCGATTTTCGGAACCATCCGCTTCATGAGCTACGCGTCGACGTCGAAGAAATTCGATTGCCAGCGCTACATCGAGCGGGTGGAGCGAATGCGACCCGATCAGGGGCCGAGGCAGCTCCCCTGAAAGTTGCCGGTTCCGGTCGCCGTCGTCGCGCTGCAGTTTCCGGCCGAGCAGTTGACGGTGTCCTGGCAGGTACCGGAGGTCGGGCAGAAGCAGATGGTGGTGCAGTAACCGGTCGCAGCCGAGCAGTTGTAGGGATCGCACGAATTCGGTGCGCCCGCGGACGCGCATGTGCCGCCTGTGCAGCTGTAGTCCTGCCGCGTGGTCGAGCTGGCGCATGTCGATTTACAGGCGCTGTTGCAGCACGCGTCGGTCATGTTCTTGATGTCGACTGCGCAGAGGCCGGAGATGCATGCCTCGGGCACAGACTGGCCGTCGCTGCCGACCCGGCAGCTCACGCCGTTGGCCAGATCCGGGGCGCAGTTGCCGACGCCGTTGCTCGGGCCGGTGGAGTAGTCGCAGTAGTAGCCGGTGATGCAGTCCGACTCGTTCATGCAGTTGGCCGGACACAGATTCCCGTTGCAGATGGTCAACAGGCCGCACGAGGTGTGCGTTCCGCAGAAGCCTTGATTGTCGCACGTCGCGTCTTTCAGGCTCGACGAGATCGCGCCGCCGCCGGGCCTGCAGCCCGGTCCGCCGCTGCAGTTCATGCCGGCGTTGGGAAACTGGCAGACGGTCGTGCTCTTGGCACCGTCGCACACGCCGCTGCACAGCCCTCGACCGCAGCTGCGTAGCGGGCTCGGCGACGGCGACGGGCTGGCCTCGTCCGGAAAACCGGAATGCGGCGCTCCTGAGAGCACCGGCGAGCAGGTGCCCTCGGCGCCTTTGACGTCGCACGCCTCGCACAGCCCGCCGCAGCCGCGGTCGCAGCAGTAGCCGTCGCTGCACGATCCCGAGGTGCATTCACGGCACCCATCGACCAAGCAGTCATGGCCGGCACGCGTGTCGCACGTCGCGGGCGAGCCACTCTTTTGCAACCGGCAGGTTGCATTCGCGGCGCAAAAGGAACCGCTCGAACAATCGGTGTCGGTGGCGCAGCTGCCCGGGAGTACGGAGGTCTGCGCGCGGACCGTGCCGGTGCGGCCGACTACCCATTGCGCCTGCCCGCCGGCGCTCACTGCGAACAGTGGCACATTGGTACCCGAGCGCTCGCTCGACCAGGTCGTCCCGCCTGCCGCGATGCTGCGGGTGCCGCGCACGATGGTGCCGTAGTCGCCGACGGCGACCAGATCGATGGGCGAGATCGCCGCGATGCCGAAGAGGTCATGCCCGACGCCGCTCGATTCGGCGGTGAACGTCGTGCCCTGCAACCGTCCGATGAGCCCGCCCAGGCCGACCAGGGTGAAGTCGTTGGCCGTCGTCTCCAGTATGCCCGTGAGATCTACGGGCGCGACGCCGATTGCCGGCGCGACCGTCGAGGCGACGAAGCCGCGGCCGTCGGAGTGCACGAGCAGTCCACCGCGACCGACCGCCGTGATGTCGTTGGGGGCCGCGACAATCGAGAGGAGCTCACCGGTCGCTCCGCCCGACGAGGGCGGGGACAAAGACGCATCTTGGGTCCAGGCGCTGCCGTCGAAATGCAGGAGCGCCGGACCGCCGGTCGTGAACGCGCCGGGCGAAGCGGAGGCGGCCAGTCCAACGGCCCACACGTCCGACGGCCCGGTGCCGGTGATGGCATGCAGCGTCGCTGTGGATGGCGCGGCAACGCTCGACCACACGCCGCCTGTGCGGTGCAGCAAAATTCCGCTGGCCGGCGCCGGGCTCGGCGAGGCGGTGACCGGTGAGCCATACAACGTTCCGGTGGCCCAGACGTCGTTGGCCGAGCTGCCCCAAACACCGTAAAGATTGGCCAGCGTGCCCGAGGGCTCCTTGACCCAGGATGACGCGCCGGTGCTCGGCCCACCGGTCAAGTGCAAGATGGTCCCGGCGTCGCCGACGACAAATAAATCTTGGCCATCCGCCGTTTGCCAGACGGCGTGCAGCACGTCGGTCACCGGCGATGACTGGTCCGCCCAGATGCCGCTTTCGACGGCGGCGTCCTGGCCGCGCAGCAGGTGGTAGCAGGTGCCCTCCTGGCAAAATTCGTTCACGCCACAGCCGGTCGTGCCGGGGAGCTGCGGCATCGGATCGCCGGACGACGAGACGATCAGCTGCGCGCCCGATTGACACGCCACATGCGTGACCAAGGGCGGGCTGTAGATGGGAAAGGTGTGCGCATTGACGACTGTGTCGCGGCACACGCCTTCGATACAGCTCTGCGTCGCGCTGCACGTCGGGCCGTCGATCGAGTTGCAGTCCGAGACCAGCGCCATACGGGTGAACAGCGTCTCGCCCGAGACCAGGGCCAGGAGCGACTGTCGATCGACGACGAGGTTGCCGTTCAAGAAGCCCTTGACGTCGATCTGGACGCGCGGCTCCGAGCCGTCGGGCGAGTAAATGCCGAATGAGCCGGGCAGCTCGAACGTGCCAGCGGGCACGTCGGTGAGCGACCACGAGTGGTTGATGACCGGGATGCCGTCGCGCGACGCGGTGAGCGTGACGTTGTCGAGCTGGCCGCGCGCCTTGAGATCGGTGGCGACACCGAGGACGATTTCAGTGCGGCCGGTACAGCCGGCGGCCAGTGCGAGGGTGAAAATCAGCAGAAAGCGCTTGTGCAGCATGACCACAGTCTAGCGCACCGCCAACCCGGCGACGGTGGTCTCGCTCACGGCCGCTGCTGTAGGTGGGCCTAGGGCCCCTCCCTATTTGCAGGTCGGAACCGCGCAGGTGCGGCCGAGAGCGCATGGAGTATTGTCACCGGATTGGCTGCAACGGCCGTTGCAGCTCCCGCTCGCCTGGCATGAGTAGGCCCCACATGTGCTTGTCTTGCAGCACGTGCCGCCGCCCACAGCGTCGGCGATGCACGTGTCGAGCCCGCACACGCGACAAGCCGTTCCGCCGCCGAAACACGGCGTCGCGCCGCAAGGTGCGCCGGCGGCGGTCAGCTCGGTCACGCACTTCCCGGCCGTATTGCAGTAGTATCCCGGGCCGCCGGTGCTCGGATTGGCCGCGCAATCGCTGTCTTTGGTGCAGCTCGTGGCGCACGTTTGGCCGCTGCAGATGGTGTACGGATAGCAGTCGGCCGAGAACGCCTGTCCACTGCAGGCGCCGCTGTTGCAGAATTGGTTGAACGCCGTCGCGCCGAGATAGCTCATCGCTGCCGGGGTGCAGGTTGGATTGCACGGGCCGCTCGGCCAGAAGTTGCAGGTCGACGTGGTTCCCTCGCACGCGCCCGGACCGCAGGCCGGATTCGACCCGGGGCAGCTGCTACGCGGCGGCACCGGCTGCGGCGCCGAGGTCGTGTGCGGCGCCTCGGTCGGCAGCGAAGAGCACTGGCCTTCGACGTTGGCGACGTCGCAGGCCACGCACTGCCCGGTGCAGCTGGTGTCGCAGCAGTAGCCATCGACGCAGTTGCCGCTCTTGCACTCGCGGCATTTGTCCTGCTTACAGTCGCCGGCGTTGCCGTTGATTGGGTTGGTGACCAGGTTCATGCACGAAACGCCCGGCGAGCCACCGTTGGCCGCGCCGATCTGCGCCTTGCAGGTGCCGTCGTGGGCGCAGAAGTAGCCAGTGGCGCAGTCGGTGTCGCCGGCGCAGCTTGCGATGCAGCTGGTGGCGTTGGCGCAGGTGATCGACTTGACCACCGGGCAGTTCGCCGTCGACATCGACGTGCAAGCGCCGGTCAGGCACTTGGTCGTAGTCAGGGTCGACTGCGCTGCATTGGGATTGCACATCGTCGCGCATTGCAGCCCGTCGGCGGCGTTGCAGTTGCCAGCGCCGTTGCAGCTGGCCGAAAGGCAGGTGCCGGCGGTGCACGTGTTGTGCGGATCTTGGGTCGCCGGCACGTTGATGCACGTGCCCTTGTTGGGGTCGGCTGGTGGCGCGCACATCTTGCAGCCGGTGCATGCCGCAGCGCTCGACGAGCAGCACACGCCATCGGTGCAGTAGAGCTGCGGGCCGCTGATGTCGCAGCCGCCGCAGCCGCCGGGGCTCAAGCAGGCGCCGCTCGCCGGATGATCGGTCAGATTGCACGCCACGCCGATCGCCTTGCGCGGGTGGCACGCGGCGTCGCCGCCGCAGTACGACGTCGACACGCAGTCGCTGTCCTGCGCGCAGCCGCCGTTGCACATCGTCGCGTTCTTGCACGTCGCCGCGTTGGGGCAGGGCAGAGCTGCATTGGGAGTGCACGTACCTTTTTGGCAGGTGTTGGTCGTCAGCTGGTTGTTTGCCAGGTTGCAGGCATTGGTGCCGCACGAATTGCCGGTATTGGCGCAGCTGCCTTGGCCGTCGCACGTGGTCTGCTGACACGCGCCGGTTGCCGCGGTGCACGCGCCGTGGGGGTCGTTGTTGGCCAGGACAGGGGCGCAGGTTCCGGTTTTCGCCGCGCACGCCGAGCAGCCTCCGCATTGCGTCGGGCTCTCATCGCAGCATACCCCGTCGGTGCAGAACAGGCTCGTGCCGCAGCCGCCGCACGACCCGGGCTGCGAGCAGTCGACCGCGGTGCCATGGTTGGTGGCGTCGCACGGGTTGGCCTGCGCGATTCGCGGGTGGCAGGCCGCGTCGCCGCCGCAAAAGAAGCCGCCCTGGCAGTCGCTGTCGAGCGTGCACGCGCTCAAGCAGCTCGCGCTGTCGGCCGCACAATTCAGGTTGTTCGCGCACGGCGCCGGGGTGGGCGCATCGACACACTGGCCGCTGGTGCAGCTGCGCGAGGTCAAGAGCGCGCCCGAGCACGCCGACGGACAACCGAGCGCGATCGTGCACGTCGCCGGCGGCGCCAGGTCCGGTAGCGCGGCGTCGATGATTCCTCCATCGACTCCGGCCAGCTGGACGGACTGCGCGCGTATCGTTCCGTTCCGTCCAACCACCCACTGTAGGAGCGAATTGGCACCGGTCAGTGCGCCTCCGCTGATCGCGAACAGCGGCACGTTGGTGCCCGATCGCTCGGTGCGCCACGTCGTCACGCCGCCCGTCGTAACCCGCGTTCCGCGCAAGATGACGCCGAAGTCGCCCACCGCCACCAGCTCGGTCGGCGACAGCGCGGCGACCGCGAATAGATCGCCCGAGATGCCGCTCGATTCGAAGGTCACGACTCCGCCGTGCAGGCGCGCAATCAGACCCGCCCCGCCGACGATCGTCAGATCTCCGGGCGAGGTGCCGATGACACCGTGCAGTGTGACTACCGCACCGCTGGTGGGTGCGATGGTGTGCGGCGTGAAAGTCGAGCCGTCGAACTGCGCGACCAGGCCGAACTGGCCAACCACAGTCACATCAGTGGGCGATGCCGCATACACGCCGAGCAGCTCACCGGTGGAGACGCCGGCCGTGGTCGCGGCTTGCGCGAGCGTCGAATCCTGTGTCCAGACCGCGCCGTCGAAGTGAAAGATCGCGGCGCCTGGCGCTGCGACGGGCGACGCCGACGGGGAGGGAGCACCGAGCGTCAGCCCAACCGCCCACACGTCGGTCGGCCCGGTCCCGGTGACCGCGCGCAGAGTTGCCCCCGGCACGGCCGGCGAGACGATCGTCCACGCGCCCGTGCTGCGATGCAGCAAAATAGCGCTGGCCAACGGCGGCGGCGGCACCGCGCTCACCGGCGAGCCATACAGCGTTCCGGCGGCCCACACATCATCGACAGAGGTGCCCCACACCGAGGTCAACGTCGCCAGCGTGGGCGGCGTGCCGGACGGCTCCTTGACCCATGTCGATGCGGTGTTGGTCGCCCCGCCGTGCAGGTGCAAGATCGTCCCGGCGTCGCCCACGGCAAACACATCCTGCCCGTCCGGCGTTTGCCACACCGCGTGCAGCACGTCGGTCAGTGGCGACATCTGGTCAACCCACAGGCCGGTGGCCACCGCAGCGTCCTGGCCGCGCGCCACGTTGTAACAGGTGCCCTCCTGGCAGTACTGATTCGCCCCGCAACCGGTCGTGCCAGGCAAAAGGGGCATCGCCATGCCCGACGACGAGACGATGAACTGACTGCCCGACTGGCAGGCCACATGCGTGACCAACGGCGCCGAGTAAGGCGGGAACGTATGCGCGTCGACCGCCTTGTCGCGGCACACGCCCTCGATGCAGGTCTGCGTCGCCGAGCAGTTGGGACCGTCGAGCGCATTGCAATCCGAGACCATCGCCATGCGCGTGAACAGCGTCTCGTTGGCCACCAGCGAAAGCACAGAGTCGCGCGCGACCACCAGCTGGCCGTTCATGAAGCCCTGCACCTGCAGCTCGACGCGCGGCTCCGAGCCGTCGGGCGAGTAGATGCCGAACGACCCCGGCAGCTCGTAGTTGCCCGCGGGGATGTCGGTCAGATCCCATGAATGCTCGATGATCGCCGCCCCGTCGCGGAGCGCGGTAAAGGTCGCCTTGTCGAGCTGCCCTTTGGCCTTGAGATCCGTGGCCACGCCGATGATGACCTCGGTGCGCGACGCACATCCCGCCAAGAGCGCGAGGCACACGAGCGTGAGGCGACGACGGTGAGGGGCGAGGACGAACATGGGACAAGCTCCTGGCACGTTTTGGGCGCGGCTCGACCGCGCGATTTCACTGGGTACACATCTTCCCGAGGCGAGTCGGACAAAGCGAACGCTGCACGGCGTCCGCTGAAACGACAGAGCGAAGCTAGTTGATCGGCTGGACGCCCGGCTGCAGCGTCCCGGGCAGCGGCGCCGGCTTCTGCGTCAGCCCCACACCGAGGCCGACAGCGGCTCCGCCGAGCACCACGACACTCACCGGCACCCAGACGTACCACTTGGTGAACCAGCGGCTCTTGGTGACCGGCGGCAGCTCGAGTTCGGCGGTCAACGTCCGCTCCTGCCCAGCCGCAACAACTAGCTCGCTGCGGTAGATCTGAAAGCCTTTGGATTCGACCTCCAAGGTGTGCCCCCCGAGGCCCAGCTCGATGTCGACCGGCGCGACGCCGACCAGCTTGTCGTCGATCTTGACGGTGGATTGTGGCTGCGACGCGGCGATGTGCACCTTGCCGGTCTTGGGGATGATCGCGAGCTGCGCCTGGACCTTCATGGGTACGCCGGCCGATACCATCAGCTCTTTGTGAAAGACGGTGTAGCCCTCGAGCGTGATGTCGAGCGTGTGATTGCCGGCCGCGATGCCATAGGGCTTGGCCAAAGGCGACAGCCCGATTGACCGTCCATCGAGCGAGATCTGCGCGCCGTCGGGCGAGACGCTGATCGTGACGTCGGCCAAAAGGGCCTTCATCTCGATGATCAGCTGTTTGACCTCGGTGCGGCGCTCGCCGTTGATCTTTTTCTCTTCGTTGAGGTAGTGCTGCAGCGTGTCGATTGCGTCGTTGTAGCGGAACAGCGCTTTTTGTGTCAGGCCGACGTTGTAGAGCACCGCGCTCGACCGATGCAGACCGTTGGCCGCCTCGAACTCGGCCAGCGCCGCGTTGAAGTTGCCGTCATTGTAGAGCGCCACGCCCTGCGAAAAATGGCGTTTGGCCTCGGCCAGCGGATC
>JBBQIO010000086.1:0-9644 GCA_038325015.1 Polyangia bacterium | reverse complement strand
CATCGTCAGCGCCAAAGGGCGCCGCGGCGACGAGCTGGGCACCGGGATGAACAAGGGATACTGGGATTTCATCCAGACCGACGCGGCGATCAATCCGGGCAACTCCGGCGGGCCGCTTTTGAACATGCGCGGCGAGGTGGTCGGCATCAATACTGCGATCAACGCCAAGGCGCAGGGGCTGGCCTTTGCCGTGCCCATCAAGATGGCCATGCGCGTGGTCGAGGATCTGCGCCATTTCGGAAGGGTGCAGCGCGGCTGGTTGGGCGTGCGCTCTATCGATCCGCGGGACGTCAACGTCGACTTGCCGGGCGCGCTCATCGCGCAGCTCGCACCGACGGGACCGGCGGCCAAGGCGGGGATGCGGCGCGGCGATCTGGTGATCAAGTTCGACGACATCACGGTCGAAGATGCCGAGCGGTTGCGCTGGCTGTCGGCCAACGCCGGGGTGGGAAAAAAAGTCCGCCTGCGGATCCGGCGCGGCACGCAGGAGAGCGACGTCGAGCTAGTCACCGTCGCGCAGCCGTAGCCTAGGCTAACCTGGCCACGAGCAGCACGTTGCCCGGATGGAGCGTGCCCGCAACCGGCTGCTGCTCGACGACAAATCCCAGCATTTGCAGCTCGGCGACGAGCTGGTCGATGGGCAAAAAGCGCACCGCAGCAGCGCGATTCCAGCCGCATCGCACCATCGCTCGTTCAATCAGACGAGTGATTCCGGCGCCGCCCCGCCGCGCGCCATCGCCTTCGCGAATCAACAGGCGACCGGCCGGGCGAAGCGCCTTCTTGCAGCGCAGCAAAATTTCATGCTGCACTGCAGCATCATAATAGTGCAGTACGTCTACCAGCGTCACCACGTCGCACTCCGGCAGCGCCGCGGTGCGTAGGTCGCCCTCGTCCAACGTCACCGCAGACAGACCGGCCACCGCATGGCGCCCACACGCCACTTTGGCGGCGTCCCACTCGATGCCGCGCGTCTGACGCCCCGGCGAATCGAGGGCGAGCAAAAGCGGCAACATGCCCAGACCGCTCCCCAGGTCGACGATCGAAGCGTCCGACGGCACTTGCGCGACGATCGCCTGGTAGCACGGGTCCATCTGGAACTTCATCCGCGCGTACCAGTAAAAGCGCGGATGAAGCCCGCGATAGCGCTCGGTGGCCCGCACAATCAGCCGCCGCCAAGCCTGCTCCTCGGGGCGCCTCCGTCGCCGCGCACTGTGCGCAACGTAAAAGGCGATGCCGCCGAGGCTCCCGACCAACGCACCGAACAAGAGGCCACCCACCATCCAATCGACGAAGTAGCGGGTGGCCATGGCGCGCGCCGTACTGAGGTGAAAATCGGCGCGCGCGACGTGGGCCCAGTGGCCGTGCAAGAGCCGCTCGCCGAGCTGCACCGAGACGAAGCCGACCAGCGGCACCAGCGGCGGAATCGACAGATTGGCGGCGCCGTAGACGATGAGCTGATTGAGGCCGAGCAGCCATGCAGTGGCAATGCACACCACGATATGCAGCCCGAACAGCGGTGTGCAGCCGATCATGGCGCCGACCAGGAGTGCCAGCGCTACGCGTCCTGGCTCGGTGTGCTCCTGCCAGAGCTGACGAAAAAAGGCCCGCGCCTGCGCCCGCCAGCCGCGCCGCGGCGGCGCAGTCGTAGCCTCGGGGGTCACAGGGCCTCGACGAAGCGCGCGATGACCGTCTTGGGTCCGACCGTCGGGAAATAGATCGTCAGCTTGATGTCACGGCCGGCACCGGTCATGCCACGCACCTCGCCCTCGCCATAGGTCGCGTGGCGCACGCGCTGACCCAGCCGAAATGCGTCGTCGCTGGCGCTGGCGCTCGCGTCCTCATCGTATTCGACGGCGATGCCGCCGCCGCGCTCGACGCGCCGGACGCTGGCCCCAGCGCCGCGCCAGCTATCGTGAGAATCCGTCGCCCGCGTGCTTGCCCCAAAACGAGGCTGCTCGACGCGACTACGCACCGACGAGACCGGCCGTGCGATGGTGTGATCCGGCACGTCGGCCAAAAAGCGACTCTCGCGAAAAGGCCGCGGCTCCTGGCCGAACAGCCGCCGGCTGCGCGCGTTGGTCAAGAACAGCCGTTCGCGCGCGCGGGTCAGAGCGACGTAACACAGGCGCCGCTCCTCCTCGATGGCGTCGACGTCTTCGCCGTTGCGCAACGAGGGAAAGACGCCGTCTTCGAGGCCGACGACGAACACGACGGGAAACTCCAACCCTTTGGCGGCGTGCACGGTCATGAGCGTGATGCCGCGCCCGCTCTCGTCGGTGGCGGCGACCAACGAAACCCGTTCGAGAAAATCGAGCAGCGTCGGGGGCGTGCCATCGGTGGCTTCGCGCTCGATGGCAAAATCGCGCATCGAGCCGACCAGCTCCATCAGATTCTCAGAGCGCTCTTCACTCTCGTGCGACCCCTCGGCGGCCAGCCGCTCCAAATAGCCGGTGCGCTCGAGCACCCGCTCGGCCAGCACCGCCACCGACGGCACGCGTCCGGCGTCGGCGCGCAGCTCCTCGATCAGCGACACGAATGCGCCGAGCTTTTTCCGCGGTCCGGTCGACAGCGCATCGCCACCGGTCAGTTCACGCAGCGCTTGCCAGACGGTCATCCCGGAAGCCCGCGCGTGTGTCACCGCGCGCTCGTAGGTCGCGTCGCCGATGCCGCGCGTTGGCTTGTTGATGATCCGCTCCAGCGAAACTTCGTCTGCCGGATTGGCGATCACGCGCAGATAGGCGAGCAGATCTTTGACCTCGGCGCGGTCGTAAAAGCGCGTGCCGCCGACAATCGTGTAGGCCATGTCGGCCGCGCGCAGCTGCTCTTCTAAGACCCGCGACTGCGCATGGGTGCGATAAAAAACGGCGAACTCCTCGTCGAGGCGCCCCTCGTCGAGTTGCATCCGCTTGATGCCGCGCACCACGAATTCGGCCTCTTTGCGCTCGTCCTCGGCGGTAAAATAGAGGATCGGCTGCCCCGGCCCGGCCTCGGTGAACAGCCGCTTTTGCTTGCGCGCGAAGTTGCGCGCGATGACCGCGTTGGCAGCATCCAGAATGGTCTGCGTCGAGCGGTAGTTCTGCTCCAGCTTGACCACATGCGCGCCGGGATGGTCTTTTTCGAAGTCCAGAATGTTGCGCAGATCGGCGCCGCGCCATCCATAGATCGACTGATCGTCGTCGCCGACCACAGCCAAATTTCCCGTCCGCGACGACAGATGGCGCACCAGCTCGTACTGCACCCGGTTGGTGTCCTGAAACTCGTCGACCAGCACGTGATCGAAACGGGCCGCCAGCTTGGGGCCGATTTCGGCGTGGTTGCACAGCTCGAGCGCCTTGACTAACAGGTCGCCGAAATCGACCGCGTTCTGCTCGCCCAGCCGCTGTTGATAGAGAGGATAGACCCGCGCCACGATGTCGCCCATGTAGTCGTCGCCGACAAAATCGGCCGGCCCGATGGCGCGATTCTTCGCCTGGTCGATCGCCGTCAGCATCGCGCGCGGCGTGGCAAAACGGTCGGCGATCTGCAGCTCCTTCAAGATGCGAATCATCAGCGAACGCTGGTCACCATCGTCGAAGATGACGAAGTCGCGCTTGAGCCCGAGCACCTCGCCCCAGGCGCGCAAGAGGCGCACGCAGGTGGCGTGGAAGGTGCCCATCCACAGCCCTTGCAGCGGCCGGGGCGCCAGCGCCGGACTGTTGCCATTCGCTACCGGGATGAGCCGCGCGACGCGCTCGCGCATCTCGTGCGCGGCCTTGTTGGTGAACGTCACCGCCAAGATGCGGTGCGCCGGCACGTTGCGCCCGAGGAGCTCGGCAATCCGCCGCGTGATGACGCGGGTCTTGCCCGAGCCGGCGCCGGCCAGGATGAGAATCGGCCCGTTGCCGTGCGCGACGGCGGCTGCCTGGGCGGGATTGAGCCCATGTGACTCTTCGCTCACCGCTTCGCTATAGGCTGCGCGGCCGGCGACCGCAAGCGCCCTGGCCATTGCGACGATCGACCGCCTCGTGGTAGCGAATCGCGGTGACACGTAACCGGCTTTACACAATACTTCCCACGTAAATGCGCAGCCAGTCGCAACAGGTCGGACGATCGTTCCGCCATCCGTTCGAAGGGCCGCGCTTTCGCCGTCTTTTAATGAGCGGCCTGCGGCATATTCCGCTGTCGGTGCAGCACGCGACCCTGCCGCTGTGGGCCGGGATTTTTTACACACTCCTGCCCAAAGCGCGCCACATCGTCGAGGCCAACCTCGACCGCATTGCTGGTCCGCTGCCACCACTTGAGAGCGCGCGCCGTTCGTTCCGGCTATTTTTGAACTACGCGCAGGCGGTGTCGAACCTCTATCTTTTGCACATCGGCCGGGAGCTCGACATCGAAGCCGAGTTCGTGCAGCGCGGCCGTCTAGTCGAGGCGTACTCGCGCGGCAAGGGCGCGATCGTGGTCACCGGGCACATGGGCTACTGGCAGATCGCCCCGTTTCTGATGGCCAAAAAGGCGATGCCGCCGATGACCATGGCCATGGCCGAGGAGCCCAACGCCAAGCTCGCCGAGTTCGAAGATCGGCTGCGGCAGAGCTTTCGCATCGTCTACACGACGCGCTCGCCGTTTGCGACACTGGATCTCGCGCAAGTGCTGCGGCGCGGTGAGCTGGTCGGCATGCAGCTCGACCGCCATCTGGGCGGGCCGCGCATGATGGTCGATTTCTTCGGGGCGCCGGCGCCGTTTCCGCTCGGTCCGGCGCAGCTGGCGCGCGCCACCGGGGCACCGCTGGTGCCGGTGTTCATGCTCGCGGGCGAGGATCGCCGCCACTGTAATTTTTTCATCGACGAGCCTATCGAAGTGGCGCGCACGCGCGACCGCCAGACCGATCTCGCCGAAGCGACCACGCGCTTGGTGGCGGTGTACGAGCGCTACGTGCGCGCGCATCCTGAGCAGTGGTTTAACTTTCACGACTTCTGGCAGTGAACGATTCGCACAGCGTAGCCGTGACCGGGATGGGCGCGGTGTGCACGTTCGGCGCTGGCGTCGAGCGGATGTGGAGCGCGCTCCTGCAGGGCGAGCGCGGCGTGGCACGGCGCCCGGAGTTGGTCACAGCCGGGCTGCCCAATTCGTATTACGGCTTGTGCGACGTGGTTGCGTGGGACGGCAAGGAGCGGGCGGCACAGCTGACGATAATCGCCGCCGAGGAGGCGCTCGCCCAAGCCGCCCTCGACGCGACGCCGCGACGGCACGCGGTGGTCATCGGGACTACGCTGGGCGGGATCGACGCGTGGTTGCCGGCGGTGCGCGGCGGCGCGGCCGACGGCAGCTGGAGCTATCACGCGCTGGCCGAGCGGGCCGCGGCGCGCTTCGGCGCCACTCGCGTCGAGACGGTTTCAGTCGCCTGCGCGTCGGGTAATGCGGCGCTCGGCCTGGCGCGAGATCTGTTGCTCGACGACGAGGTCGACGTGGTGCTGGCCGGCGGGGTCGACGCGCTGTCCGATTTCGTGATCGCCGGCTTCGGCGCCTTGCGCGCGCTCGACGCTGAGGCATGTCGACCATTCGATCGCAGTCGGCAAGGGCTCAACCTCGGTGAAGGGGCGGCGCTGTTGGTGCTCGAGCGGCCGGACGACGCGCGCCGGCGCGGCGCCAAGATCCACGCGCTGGTGAGCGGGTTCGGCCTCTCGGCCGATGCCTTCCACATGACGTCGCCGGCTCCCGACGGACGAGGCGCCGCCGATGCCATGCGCGCCGCGCTCGCCGAAGCCGGTGTGAACCCGCACGATGTAGCGTTCGTCAGCGCGCACGGCACCGCGACCGTGCTCAACGATCGAATGGAAGCGCATGCACTGCACGCTCTGTTCGGCGCGAGCGCTCCACCGGTGAGCTCGATCAAAGGCGCGCTCGGCCACACCTTGGCGGCGGCCGGTGGGCTCGAAGCCATCGTCTGCGTCCGCGCGCTGCAAGAGCGTCGGTTGCCACCGACCGTCGGTCTGACGTCGATCGATCCGGAGCTGACCATCGACGTCGTGCACGGGCAGGCGCGCGCGCTCGGAGCGGGCGTGGCCCTGTCGACCTCGTCGGGATTTGGCGGGCTGAACTGCGCGCTGGTTTTCGCGTCGGCCGATTCGCATGCGGTCTGACGTCGAGGTCGTCATCAGCGGCGCGGCAGCCTTTACGCCGAGCGGCGACGAGCTGGCGCAGCGGCGCGACCATCCGAGGCTCAGTCGCTTGAGCCGGCTGGCGCTAGCTGCGGTCGAGCCGGCGCTCGACGACGCGGGTCTCGGCCGCGCTCTGGGGGCCGAAACGGGGCTGGTGCTGGGCTCCGCGTTTGGCCCTCATGCCACCAACGAAGCGTTTTATCGCGGCATCCTCGACGGCAATGGCGGCTCGGCGCGGCTCTTCGCAGCCACGCTGCCAAGCGCACCTTTGGGCGACATCTCGATCGCGCTGCGCGCCACCGGCCTGGCCGTCGCGCTGACGCCCGGGCGGCACGCTGCGTTGGTCGCGCTCGATCACGCACTGCTGCAGCTGCGCCATCGTCGCGTCGAGCGGGTCGTCCTGATCGTCGCCGATCTGGCGACGCCGCTCCTCGGTCAGCTGCTGGGCGAGCCGGTGGTCGACGGGGCGGCCGCGTTGGTGATCGAAACTGCAGCGGCCTGCGCAGCACGGCAGGGCCGGGTGCGGGGACGCATTGTCGACGTAGCGTGCACCTTCGCTGCAACGTCAGCCGAAGCGCTCAAGCGAGCGAGCGATGCGCTACCGGCACCGTCGCCGGATGCGGCGCGGTTCGAAGCGGCGACCGGCAGTGCGGCAGCGCTCGCGTGCGGGCTGGCACGCTGGCTCCTGACCGCGGCCGCGGGCTCGCAGCTGCTCGCCGCGGTCAGCGATCCCGGCGGTGGCGCCGCGGCCGCGCTATTCAGCCACGACTAATCTTAAACAGCTCGTCGAGTGTCACGCTGCGTAAGCCGCGCGACTCAAGCTCATCGAGCAGCGACGGTAAGAGTTGTGCGACTTGCGGTGCGCGTCCCGCCTGCAGGCTGCCGTCGTGCAAGACGATAATCGCGCCGGCGCTCAGACACCGCGCTACGCGGCCGAGCGCACGACGCGGCTCGGTGGCGATCCCGTCGCGTGCAGTGACAGTCCACGAGACCAGCGTCAGGCCGGCCCTTTGGGCAGCCTCCACGACCCGCGGTGACAACAGTCCCACCGGCGGCCGGAACCAGCGGCCGCGATTGCCCGTTGCATCGAGGAGTCGCTGCGTCTCTTCAAGCTCCACCGCTAACTTCGCCGGGGAGCGAAACGTCGTCGTCGCGCTGTGTTCGAGCGAGTGATTGCCCAGCAGGTGACCGCGCCGCACCGCCTCGCGCAAGAGCTCAGGATGAGCCTGCGCGCGCCGGCCGATCACGAAAAAAGTCGCGCGATGGCCGCGCGCATCCAACAGGTCGAGCACCGCCGGCGTCACCGTCGGATCCGGCCCGTCGTCGAAGGTCAGCGCAACTGTGCCGCCCGCCAGCTCGGGCAGCGCGCCCAAGAGCGGCCGCGCAAACAGCCCCGCGCCCTGCACGAACACGCCGCCCCCGATGGCAACCAGAGCGCCACCGAACAGCAGCACCACCCACCACCCCGGCACGTCGAGCCCCGATAAGAGCCGTATGCCGCTGGTCAATACACCGAGCGCCACAAGCACGAACAGGATACCCGCCCAGGGCACGCCGCGACGTCCGCGAATCTCACCCATGAATGAGCTGACGATAGCTCATCGTTGCATGTCAACCGCCAGTCAGTATCATGCGCGCGCAAATGGGCTCGGCGACAAAAAGGGCGCTCGTCACGGGCGGCACCAAAGGCATCGGTTGGGCCATTGCGGAGCGTCTCCTGGCCGACGGTCACCACGTGACGGTGCTGTGGGCGCACGACGAGGCCGGCGCGGAGGCGTGCGAAAGCCGCGCGCGTGATCGCAACCTGGCACTCACCGTGGCCCGCTGTGATGTCGCATCGGCCGATGCGGTGGATCGGTTTTTCGCGGGCGAGCGCGACCCGGGATTCGACGTCGTCGTGCACGCCGCCGGCTTTTTGCGCGACAAAATGATGATGATGATGCCCGAGGCGGACTTCGACGCGGTGCTCGGCGTGCACCTCAAGGGCGGCTTTCTGACCTCGAAACACGCCATGCGCGCGATGATTTCGCGACGCTGGGGGCGCATCGTCTACGTCGTGTCGCCGACCGCGCTGCGCGGCCGCGCCGGGCAGACCAACTACGGCGCCGCCAAGGCCGGCCTGATCGGAATGTGCCGCTCCTTGGCCCATGAGCTCGGCCGCTTCACGATCACGGTGAACTGTCTCCTGGCCGGCCTCGTAGAGACCGAGATGACCGCGACGCTCGACGAAAAGACGCGGGCGCAGCTGCTGTCGAGCGTGCCGCTGGGGCGCTGGGGCGAGCCCGCCGAGATCGCCGCCGCATGCGCCTGGCTGTGCTCGGACGGTGCGTCGTACGTCACAGGACAAGTGCTGGCGGTCGATGGCGGCCTGACCTGATATGCTACAACCCGCATTCGTGAGCCAACGCTTCGTGGCCGTGGGAGACACCCGTAGATGAGCGACCTCCGACAGGAGCTCAAAGAGCTGATCGTCAGCAGCCTCAACCTCGAGGTTGGCGCCAACGAAATTGCCGATGACGCGCCGCTTTTCCAAGAGGGCCTCGGCCTGGACTCGATTGACGCGCTGGAGCTGGCCGTGGCCATCGAGCGCAAGTACCGCGTCACCATCCCCGACGAAGCGGTTGGCAAGCGCGCGTTCGTGTCGGTGACCGCGCTCGCGCAGTACGTCGGCGAACATTACACGCCCTAGCAGGGTGTGAAAAATGCGCTGCGCACATTTTTCGACCCTGCGTCGTTCGGATCTACTGAAGGGCGTGCCGCCCTTCCTCGTCGAGCAAAGCTCGCCGAGCCTCCTTCCCTGCGCCGCTCGGACTCCCTCGCGAGCTCGCCTTGCTCGCTTGGCGGCGTTTTGCAACAGCTTGCTAAAGCTAGTGAGCCGGATGACCGGCTGCGCGTTGGCGTTGGCCTCGCTCCTCGTCGTCGCTGGCGCAGCCCGCGCGCAGGGCGCCAACGACCCGCCTCCGCTCGCGACCCTGTTGTCCCAGCTGAGCGCCGCCGGCAGCCACGTCGATTCGCTGCGCGGCGCGTTCGTGCAGGACAACAAGCTCAAGCTGTTTCATCAGGAGCTGCACTCGACCGGGCGCTTCTATTTTCATCGGCCGCGGCAGATTCGCTGGCAGTACCTGACGCCCGATCCCTCGACCATGGTGCTCGACGGCAACGCGGCCACGATCCGCACGCCAGGGGTCGATGCGCAGAGCTTCGATCTGTCGCGCGAGCCGTCGATGCGCGCGGTCTTCGATCAGATCTTGGTGTGGCTCGAGCCGAGTGCGCTCAAGGCCGCGCAAGCCGATTACGACCTGACGGCCGAGGGCTCGGCCAAAGAGCCGCTACTGGTGCTACACCCCAAGCCCGGCAGTCTCTTGGCGCGCACTTTTCGCCGCGTTGCGCTGCGCCTCGACGGCAAGGAGCTGCTCTTGCGCGGGATCGAGCTGACCGAGACCAACGGCGACGAAAAGGTCATCCGCTTCACGAAAATGGAGCGCAATCAGCCGCTCCCGACCGACG
>JBBQIO010000085.1:0-9752 GCA_038325015.1 Polyangia bacterium | reverse complement strand
TGCCGATCGTGGTCAAGGAGACCGGTGCCGGGCTCTCGCGCCGGGTCGGCATGGTCGCGCGCGATCTCGGCATCCGCACCGTCGACACGTCGGGGGCGGGAGGCACGTCGTGGGTCGGCGTCGAGACCAAGCGTGCGGAGGGCGGCGCTCGTCGCCTTGGCGAGGAGCTGTGGGATTGGGGCATCCCGACCGGCGCTTCGGTGGGGCTGTTGGCCGATCTCGGCCTCGACATCATCGCCACCGGCGGCCTCAAGAGCGGCTCTGACGTGGCGCATGCGCTGGCCTTGGGCGCGACCGCGGGCGGGCTGGCGGCAGCGGCGCTGCGCGCGCAAAAAGCCGGCGGCTACGACGGGGTGGTCGAATTTCTCGAAGGGGTGGTAGCCACGGTTCGCGCGATCACGTTTCTCACCGGGTGCCGTTCGCCGGCCGAGCTCAAGCGGGCCCCCAAGGTGCTCGGCTCGACGCTGCGCGCCTGGATCACCGAGGCCCGATAGTCATGGATTTGGCGCGCATCGCTCGCACTGCACCGGTCGCCGGGGCGGAGCGTTTTTTTGCGCACGGCAAGATCATCCTTTTGGGCGAGCATGCCGTCGTGTACGGCTGCCCGGCGCTCGCCGGGGCGCTCGCCGTCGGGGTCAGCGTCGATAGTCGGGCCGGCGTCGGAGCGCTTTCGATTCCGGCGTTCGCGTTGACCTTTTTGCCCGATGCCGCCAACGGCGAGCAGCCGCTCGGACGCGCCTACCGAGCGCTGCGGGCGCATCTCGGTTTACCGGCGCACAGCCCGGTGGATCTCGAAGCGACCTTTGAAGTTCCTGCCGGCGCCGGCCTGGGCTCCTCGGCGGCGCTCGGTGTCGCGGTCGCGCGCGCCCTCTTGTCGGCCCATGGTGCACAACAAAACGAGCAGAACGTGCTCGACGCGGCGCTCGCCTGGGAGACCGTGATTCATGGCCGTCCCAGCGGCCTCGACCACACCGTCGCGGCGCAATCGGGCTTCGGCCTCTTCGTGCGCGGGGAGGGTTTTTCGCCCATCCGAGCCGCCCGCGCCGTGCCGCTGGTCGTCGGCCACACCGGCCGCGCTCGCGATACCAAAGGGCGCGTCTCGCGGGTCGCCGAGCTGGTCGCCGCCGATGAGAAGTCGGCGCAGCGCCGCTTCGCCGACATCGCCCGACTGGTGCACGAGGCGCGGGAAGCCGTCGAGTGCGGCGACCTGGCCACGCTCGGCAAAGCGATGCGCGAGAACCAAGAGCAGCTCGAAGCGCTGGACGTGTCGTGCCCCGAAATCGCCGCGATGTGCCGCCTCGCCGACAACGCGGGTGCGCTCGGCGCCAAACTCACTGGTGGCGGTGGCGGGGGCTGCGTGCTGGCCCTCGCGCCGGGTCGCGAAGACGCCGTGCAGGCAGCTTGGACGCGCGCCGGCTTCACCAGCTTTCTGACCTCGGTCGGCGGCATCGACGACGGAGCGCGCGCATGAGAGCCGTCGCCGTCGCCAACACCAACATCGCGCTGGTCAAGTACTGGGGCAAGCGCGACACCCGGCTCAATCTGCCGGCGGTGGGCAGCTTGTCGCTGACCCTCGAAGGGCTGACCACGCGCACCGAGGTGCGCTTCGACGCGTCGCTGGGAGCGGACCGCTTGCGCCTCAATGGCGCGCCGGCCGACGAGCGCGCGCTCGGACGCGTTAGCCGGCTCCTCGATCTGGTGCGCAGCGAAGCTGGCGTCACTGCCAAGGCTGAGGTCACTTCGGCCAACGATTTTCCGACCGCCGCGGGGCTTGCGTCGTCGGCCTCCGCGTTCGCCGCGCTAGCCCTGGCAGCGACGCGTGCGGCGGGCCTGTCGATCGACGAGCGTGCACTGTCGGTACTCGCCCGTCGCGGCTCCGGCTCGGCGGCGCGCTCGATCTTCGGCGGCTTCGTGCGCATGCATCGCGGCGACGATCACGATGCGACCGGCACCTCGGCGTTCGCCGAGCCGCTCGTCGCCGCGGCCGGATGGCAGCCCTGTCTGGTCGTCGGCGTGACCTCGCAAAAAGCCAAAGAGACCCTGTCCACCGACGGGATGACCCACACCGCCGAGACCTCGCCCTATTACAGCGCGTGGATCGGCACCTCCGAAGCGGACCTCGCCGTCGCCGAGCGCGCCATTGCCACGGGCGATATCGAGACGCTCGGGCGAGTCACCGAGGCCAGCTGCTTCGCCATGCACGCCTCGGCGCTGGCGGCGCGACCCGCGGTGGTCTATTTCCGCGGCGCCACCATCGACGGCTATCACGCGATCGCCGAGCTGCGTAAAAGCGGCACGCCGGCGTGGTTCACGTGCGACGCCGGGCCGCACGTCAAGGCGCTCACCGATCTGGAAAATGCGGAAAAGGTCGCGGCGCGCCTGGCCGAGGTTCCTGGCGTGTTGTCGACGCGCATCTGCCGGCCCGGACCGGCGGTGCGCATCGTGGAAGGCACCTCATGAGCGGCGCATTGTGGCAGGTCAGCGCGCCCGGCAAGGCGATCTTGATCGGCGAGTACGCCGTGCTCGAAGGCGCAGCGTGCGTCTCGGTGGCGGTCGATCGCGTCGTGACCGCGCGCATTGACACTGCACAGAGCTCCTCGCCGACGCCGTTCGTGGCCGCCGCTGTGGCGCACGCGACACGCGCTCTTGAGACCGAAGGGCGCCGCCTGCCCGCCGATTTCGCCGCCACCCAGCTGGTCCTCGACTCGACGCCGCTGTACGTCGGCGCGCGCAAGCTCGGCCTTGGCTCCTCGGCTGCGGTGACCGCCGCCGCGGTCGGCGCGGTCTTCGTCGCGTGCGACGCGCCGCTCGAGCCGGCACGCGTTTTTGCTGTGGCCCAAGCGGCGCACGCCGAAGCGCAAGGCGTTCACGGCTCGGGCGTCGACGTAGCCACGTCGACCTGGGGCGGCACGATCTTGTTTCGCCGCACCGGCGACGACCGCGCCCCGACCGTGACGCCGCTTTCGTTCCCGCCGTCGGTAGCGTTGACTTTCGTCGACTCGGGGCAAAGCGCGTCGACCGCCGATCTCTTGACCGCTGTCCGTCGATTGGCGACGGCGCAACCGCTGCTCTACGGGCGCGCGATGGCCCGGCTTGGCGAGCTCGCCGACGAATTCGCAATGGCGCTTCAGCCCGAGGTATCGCCGGTGCATAGCGCTCGCTTCGAGTCGATCTGCCGCTCGGTAGAAGCCTATCGCGAGATCCTCGCACTCCTCGGCCACGCCGCCGACGTCGACCTGGTCACGCCAGCACATCGCACCATCGCGCGCATCGCGCATCGGTTCGGCGCCGCGGCCAAGCCGTCGGGCGCCGGTGGCGGCGACCTCGCGGTCGTCTTTTCACGTGCCGGCGAAGCGACCGCCTCGTTGCACGGCGCCCTGACGGCTGCCGGGCTCGCCCCCCTTTCGTTGACCGCGCCGCATCCCGGATTGCGACCGCATTTGGAGAACGCATGAACTCGCGACTGCCTGGTTTTTACAAACTTCCGATCGCGGAGCGCCGCCTGGCGCTGGCCGATGCGCTCGGCCTGTCGCAGGACGAAGCCGTGGTGCAGCTCTCACAGCTCGTCACCCCGCTGCTCGACGAAGACACGGCCAACCACATGGTCGAGAACGTGGTCGGCGTGTACGGCTTGCCGCTCGGCATCGGACTCAACTTTCAGATCAACGGCCGCGATTTTCTCGCTCCGATGTGCGTCGAGGAGCCGAGCGTGATCGCCGCCGCGTCGAACGCCGCCAAGATGGTCCGCGCCGGCGGCGGCTTCACCGCCGAGGCCGACGACCCGATCATGATCTCGCAGATACAGCTGTGCGACGTGGCCCATACCGACGCCGCCTGCGCCGCCATCATCGCCTGCACCCGGGAGATCATCGCCGCATGTGATCGCGCTTATCCGTCGCTGGTGGCGCGCGGCGGTGGCACCCGCGGCCTCGAGGTGCGCGTCCTCGAAAGCGAGCGCGAGAGCGCGACCGGGCTCGGCATGCTCGTCGTTCATCTCCATGTAGACGTGCGCAATGCGATGGGCGCCAACTTGGTCAACACGATTGCCGAGGCCGTTTCCGATCGACTCGCCGAGCTCGCGGAGGCGCGCGTTGGTCTGCGCATTCTGTCGAATCTGGCCGATCGCCGCTGCGTGCGCGTCACTGCGCGCGTGCCGGCCGAGTGCTTGGCCACCGACGGACACACCGGCGCCGAAGTGCGCGACGGAATCGTATCGGCCAGCCGCTTCGCCGAGCTCGATCCCTATCGTGCTGCGACGCACAATAAAGGCATTATGAACGGTGTCGACGCGGTCGTGATGGCCACCGGCAACGACTGGCGCGGCGTCGAAGCCGGCGCGCACGCGTTCGCCGCCACCGGCCGTCCCGACAAGACGTCACACGGCGGCTACGCACCGCTTGCGACCTGGCGCGCGGCGACCGACGGCTCCGGCGATCTGGTCGGCGAGCTCGAGCTGCCGATGGCCATTGGCACCGTCGGTGGCACCCTCCGGATTCATCCCGGCGCCCGCCTCGGGCTACTGATCGCTGGCACGCCCGACGCGCCGGAGCTGGGCATGCTGATGGCTGCCGTCGGCATGGCGTCGAATCTCGCCGCGCTGCGCGCACTCGCCTCTGAGGGGATTCAGCGCGGTCACATGTCGATGCACGCGCGTTCGGTCGCGCTCGGCGTTGGCGCTGCCGGTCACGAGGTCGAGCTGGTCGCCGCCGAGCTGGCGGTGTCCGGCGATGTTCGGCCAGAGCGAGCGGCCGCGATCTTGGCGCGCATTAAGCTGGCTGTACTGAACGGTTCGAACGGTCACGCGCAGGCGCGCGTTTAGCTGCGAGGAAAATCACCATGATCAGACGAGTCGTCCAAGCCCGCCCCAATTCCACCCAAGGCCACGAGTCCGAGCTCCTGGCCCCGGCCGGAGCGCGCTACACCGTCGATGAGGCCTTTGCCTATTGCGAGCGCATCGCCCGCGCCCACTACGAAAACTTCCCGGTGGCCTCGCGCCTGACGCCGGCGCGGCTGCGCCCCTACATCTGGGCGCTTTACGCCTTCGCCCGCTCGGCCGACGATTTTGCCGACGAGCCGCGCTACGAAGGGCGCCGCGCCGAGGCGCTCGACGTGTGGCAAACCCAGCTCGAACGCGCCTTCCATGGCGAGGCCGATCATCCGGTGTTCATCGCGCTCGCCGAGACCGTCGAGCGCTGTCAGCTGCCGTTCAATGCGCTGTCCGATCTCCTCAGCTCGTTCACCATGGATCTGTCGGTCACGCGCTATCCGACCTGGACGGCGCTGGCGCAATATGGCGCGTATGCCGCTCATCCCGTCGGGCGGCTCGTGCTCTACGTGTTCGGCTACCGCGATTCGCGTCTGCACGCCTTTTCCGACGACCTGTGCATGGCGCTCCACCTAACCAACTCGATTCAGGACGTGCGCCTTGATCTGGAGCGCGATCGCGTTTATCTGCCGGAGGAGGATTGCGCGCATTTCGGCGTGACCCAAGCCATGCTCAAGCGCGGCGTGATGACGCCGGAGCTGGAGTCGCTTTTGCGCTTCGAAGTGGCGCGCGCGCGTTCGCTGTATGAGCGCGGTCGACCGCTCATCGACCTGGTCGGCGACGACCTGGCGCTCGAGCTGAGCCTCATCTTTCACAGCGGGCTGGCGGTGCTCGACAAGATCGAGCAGGTCGGCTTCGACGTGCTG
The DNA here is from genome assembly GCA_038325015.1 of Polyangia bacterium. Classification (GTDB taxonomy): domain Bacteria; phylum Myxococcota_A; class Polyangia; order Palsa-1104; family Palsa-1104; genus JBBQIO01. The sequence continues at coordinate 4,061 of JBBQIO010000085.1, read as the reverse complement.
ACGCGGCGCCCAACGCTGGGCCGCGCCGACAAGGCGCGCGTCATGCTGCGCACCGCGCCCGAGCGCCTGGCCCGCGTCCTTCACGGCAAGTAGACGTGGCGATCCTCCATCAAGCCGCAGCCTACTGCCGCAAGCTCACCGAGCGCTCCAAGTCGAATTTCTATTACGCATTTCTGTTTCTCTCGACCGAGCGACGACGCGCGCTCGAAGCGGTCTACGCGTATTGCCGGCTAGTCGACGACGTGGTCGACGAAGAGGCGACTAAAGAGGCCAAAGAGGCGGGGCTCGTCTACTGGCGGGGTCAGCTGGCGATCCTGTTTGGGGACGCGGATGAGAGTGCAGTAGAGCTGCACGCCGTAACCTCTGAGCTGAAAAGCGTAGTCGAGCGCTTCGGGGTTCGACGCCAGGACCTCGAAGCGATCATCGACGGCTGTGAGATGGATATCGACGCGCGCCGCTACGCCACCTGGGACGAGCTGCGCACCTACTGCTACCGCGTCGCATCGGCCGTCGGTTTGATGTGCGTGCGCATCTTCGGCGCCGCGACCCCCGACGTGGATCGCTACGCCGTCGACCTGGGCATCGCTCTGCAGCTGACCAACATTCTGCGCGACGTCGCCGAGGATGCGCGCCGCGGCCGGGTCTATCTGCCGACCGAAGATCTCGAGAGCTTCGGCGTCGACGAAAATGAGCTGGTCTCGGGCGTGCGCTCGGTGCAATTCGTCCGCTTGATGCGCTTCGAAGCGGCGCGCGCCCGCAGCCACTATTTCCGCGCCCGCGCTCAGATCGGACCGACCACAAAGCGGCAGCTGGTCATCGCCGAGATCATGGGCGACATCTACTACGCGCTTCTGTTGCGCTTGGAGGCCGACGACTTCGACGTCTTCGGCGAGCGCGCCACCGTGCCGCGCCATCGCAAGATGGCCATCGCGCTCGGCAAGTTCATCGAAGCCAAGCTCTTGCCGCAGCTCGCCCGCGCCTAGCACCTCGTCGCAGTGAGGCGACCGGTTGTAGAACTGTGCAGCAGGGCAGAAGCCGCGAGGCGACTTTCGACGAGACCGGCAAGCTCGTCTGCGAGGAATAGCCGCCAGACGCGGTTTCGGGCCTGTTACGGCCCGAACTACCTCTTTTTCTCCTCGGCCCGTCGGCGCAGCTCGGCGAGCCGCTCGACCATCTGCTTTTCGCGTCCGGTCAAGGACGGCGTGTACACCGATCGACCCGCAATCGCTTCGGGCAAGTGATCCGCCGGCACGTAATGCCCCTCGAAGTCGTGCGGATATTGGTAGCCCGCGCCGTGCCCGAGCTTCTTGGCCAGCGGCGTCGGAGCATTGCGAAATCGCGCCGGCACCGGCAGCGCGCCCTCTCGCTGAACCAGCTCGCGCGCCGCGGCGTAGGTGGTCAGCGCCGAGTTCGATTTCGGTGCCAGCGCTAGATAGAGCGCGCATTGGGTCAGCGGCAGCACACCCTCGGGCATGCCGATCAACTCGACGGCATGGAGCGCGGAGGTCGCCACCTGCAGCGCCTGCGGATCGGCCAGCCCGACGTCCTCGGCGGCGAAGATGACCATGCGACGCACGATGAAACGGGGCTCTTCGCCAGCTTCGATCATGCGCGCCATCCAGTACACCGACGCGTCAGGATCCGAGCCGCGCAGCGCCTTGATGAAGACCGAGATGATGTCGTAGTGCTGATCGCCCGCCCGGTCGTAGCGCAGCGGCTTGTGCTGCGTGGCCTCTTTGAGGTCCCCGGCTTCGATCGCGGTCGCCGCTCGGGCGCGGGCCACCTCGGCGGCAGTCTCGAGAATGGTCAACGCGCGTCGAGCATCCCCGTCGGCTTCGGTGGCGATGCGCTCGAGAAGCTCGTCGGCGGCGCGCAGCGACCACTGGCCCAGACCGCGCTCCGGATCGTCGAGCGCGCGTCGCAAAAGGCGCGTCAAATCGGCGACGGTTAGCGAGTTGAGCGGCACCACCTGACTGCGCGACAGGAGCGCGGCATTGACCTCGAACGACGGATTTTCCGTTGTCGCTCCAACCAGAATCACTGTGCCGGCCTCGACGTGCGGCAAAAGCGCGTCCTGTTGCGCTTTATTGAAGCGGTGAATCTCGTCGAGAAACAAGAGCGTGCGACGCCCCGAGTGGTGCAGCCGCTCGGCCGCCGCCGCCATCACCTCACGCAGCTCCTTGACCCCGGTGGTGACCGCCGACAGCGCGATCAGCTCGACGTCGGCGCGGTTGGCCAAGAGGCGCGCCAGCGTCGTCTTGCCAGTGCCCGGCGGGCCCCACAAGATGAGCGATGGCAAAACGCGGCTGTCGCCGTGCAGCAAGCGCCCCTGACCGACCAGATGGGATTGTCCGACGAACTCGTCGAGCGTGGCCGGCCGCATGCGTTCGGCCAGCGGCTGCCCGCGTCGCTCTTTGACGGCCGAATGACCAAATAGATCGAGTGCCATGAGCTTGTGAGGCTAGCATTGAGATCGATGAAGCGTCTCTCGCTCGCTCTGCTCGTCCTGTGCGTGGTCTCGGCGCTGGCTTGGCTGCCCACGTACTGGGTGGCGATTTCGGTGGTACCGGCGCGCACTCCCGATGGCCATCCGGTGATGCCCATCGCCCAGGTCGCGTTCGCGACGCTGTTCTCGGTCACCGTCGGTCTGCTGGCAGGGATCGGCTTTTTCCGGCGACGGGGCGGCGCCCCGATGGTCAGGGAGCTGTGATCATTCCGTCGCGCTCGACCTGCTAAAAAATTAGCATAAAGACTTGCTAGTTTTCTAGCAGGTCGGTAGAACATCAGCCATGCCCAAACCGAACCCCGCAAAGCTCACGCGTCGCGAGCGCGCCATCATGGATATTCTCTATCGCCGCGGCCGCGCCACCAGTCACGAGGTGCTCGCCGACCTCGACGATCCGCCGAGCTACTCGGCCGTCCGCGCCCAGCTCAGCCTGCTCGAAGAGCGGGGGTTCGCCAAGCACGTCCAAGAGGGCATCACCTACGTCTATTCGCCTGCCACCTCGCAGGCCGATGCCAAGCGCACGGCCCTGGCTCATATCGTCAACACGTTCTTTGCCGGATCCGTCGAGGACGCGGTGGCTGCTCTCGTCGCTCCGTCTCGATCGAAGCTCTCTGGCGCGGAGCTCGACCGCCTGGCCGATCTGATCGAACGCGCGAAAAAGGAGGGTCGCTGAAATGATCACGCAAATTCTCGTCTCGGGCGCCGCCAGGGCCGCAGCTCTGCTCGTCATCGCGGTCATCGCGCACGCCGCCATGTCACGCGCCTCGGCGGCGGCGCGCCGCGCGCTCCTCGTCGCTGCGCTCGGCGGCGCGTTGATCGTTCCGGTGGTCGCGGCGTTTGCGCCGTCGTGGCACGTCGAAGGCCCCGCCGCGCTGCGAATCCTCGTGCACGAATCGAAGCTCGAAGGCGTCGCCCCGACTGGCTCGCCGTCCGAGATGATGGCGTCGGCCACGGGAAAATGGATTTCGGCGCCGAACGCAGCGCTCCCTGCCGATCTTGCGACGGTGCTGCTCGGCATCTGGCTTTTGGGCGTCGCGGTGCTGCTGGCGCGGGCCATCGCCTCGCAGCTCGCGGCGCGGCGACTGGTGTGTGACGGCGTCCGCATCGCGCCCAGCGCGGCCATGCGCGATGCCATGCGCGATGCCGGAGTGTCCGTCGACGTCTGCATTTGCGAGGCGGTCGATTCGCCTGCTGTCACGGGCATCCTCCGTTCGACGGTCCTCCTGCCGCGCAGCGCGGAGTCGTGGTCGCCCGAACGGACGCGCCTCGTGTTGCTGCACGAGATCGCCCACGTCCAGCGTCGTGACGCGCTCGCGCAGCTCGTGGCTCACGCGGCGTGCGCGTTCCATTGGTTCAATCCGCTGGCGTGGCTGGCGGCCTCGCGACTGCGCGTCGAGCGCGAGCTTGCAGCCGACGACTCGGTTCTCGCATCGGGCGTCCTACCGTCGAGCTACGCCGAGCAACTCTTGGCCTTGGGCGGTGCGACAACGGCCGGAGCGTTCGCGATGGCCGAGCGAAGCTCGCTGGCAAATCGCGTGGTCGCGATCCTCGCCCC
>JBBQIO010000084.1:0-9796 GCA_038325015.1 Polyangia bacterium | reverse complement strand
GCAGATGTTTCGGCAGTTTCTATTTTCCAAGATCGTGCCGGCGATCAAGAAGATGGGCCTGTTGTCGCCGCGCCAGCGCGAGCGCTTCGAGAAGCTGGGCATCTTGCAGTTCGAGTCGTGGCAGGACCCGTTCGAGTCACTCGTGCAGGCGGAATCGGAACAAAAGCTGATGACCCACGCGGCGACTCCCGCAGCGTAGTCCGCAGGCGGACCCCGAAAATAGGCCGCTCGGCGATCCCACCCCTGCTCGGGCCGCGTACGAATAACTCGCTCATTCTCTCCCGTTCCCAGCCATCCGGACGCCCTTGGCGAGCCCGTCGCACCACCGGTCGACCTCTACCAGTGGTTCTTTATGGCGAATATGACTGCAGGCGCGATCCCAGCCCGACTGCGCACACTCGAAGCCAAGCTGGTACGTCTGCTTCTCCCTGAGCGCCGCTCCCAACGCAGCTATCCCAGAGCCGTCAAAATAAAAATGAGCGGCTACAATCGCAAACGACCGTCACCGACGTGAACACGCCTAAAGTGACTGGCATTGACCATAACCCCACCACTCACCCTTGCGCCCGAGCCGATCCGGCAGCCGCAAGATCGACACAATTAACCGGACAGCACAATAGCGCATTGCCAACACCTCGGCATGTGCAATAAGCTGAGCTGTGGCCGACGATCTCCGGAAGCAACCCTTTGCAACCTATTATTTCACCGTCGAGATCAACGGAATTCAATATCCGTTTCAGAGCTGCTCGGGTTTGCAGATCGAGTCACAGATCGTCGATGTGCAAGAGGGTGGGTTCAACGGCTCGCCCCGCCGGCTCATCGGCGCGGCGAAGTGGCCAAACCTGATCTTGAAGAAGGGGTTCTGCCACGCCGGCTCGGACCTCTACAATCTGCGACTAAAATCGTTGAACGATCTGCCCACGGCTGCCGCCTCCAGTACGGGCAAAGGCTGGAAAGGTCCCAGTCGTTTCAGCGGAACCATCACCCAGCTGGGCCCCGAAGGACGGGCGGCGCAGTGGTATTTCGTCAACGGCTGGATTGTCAAGTGGTCGGGGCCTAACCTGGACGCATCGAAGAACGAGATCTCGATTGAGACCATCGAGATCGGCCACGAAGGGCTGTTCATGGTGGCCAAGAGCCGCCCGCAGCCGCCGGCCCCTCCGCCCCCTCCGCCGGCCCCTCCACCCAAGCAGAACCGCACCATGGACGGCAGCTTCGCCACCAACAGCGCCGTCGTACCGGCGGCGATGGAAGGGCAGATCGATCAGGTCGCCAGCGACCTCAAAGCGAACCCCGACAAGCAGGTGGAAGTTGGCGGCCACACCGACAACACCGGGCCAGCCTCGTATAACCAGACGCTGTCCCAGCAACGCGCCGATGCGGTGCGCAATCAGCTGGTCCAAAAAGGCGCCAAGCCGGGGCAGGTGACGGCCGTCGGTTATGGGCAGAATAAACCCATCGCCGACAACGGCACGGCGTCGGGCCGCGCGCAAAACCGCCGCGTCGAGATCAACGACGTTTAGTCCGGTCGCCGCCGAGCTGCGGCGCGTTACCACCAGCGCGCGTTAATTGGCGCGGTCAGCGCCAGTGAAAGTGCCTTTCTCGTGACCGAACAGCTCGCTGGCTATCAGCGTCGGCGAGAGTGTCCCGCAATCGAGCGTGACAAAGCGCTTGTCGCGCCTCGGCCCGAGGTCGTGCAACGCACGCGCGCACAGCTCTTTGCCGGTCCCCGATTCGCCACCAGCAGTACCGACACGTCACGTCCGGCGGCACGCTGTAGTTGCGCCATCAAGCGGCGCATCAGCGGCGACTGTCCGCGCAGCCAGCCAGCACCTCGTCCTTGTGTGCAGCGCCAGCGTCAGAGGCTCGCCATGACCGAGGCGGAGCGGCTGTCCGTCACCTTCCCCCCGACGAGGACTAGGCCGCCCCGGCCATCAGCCGCTTGAGCGGCTTGACCAACAGCACGAGCACCGACGCTGCGGCCCACGACGTCACCACGAAAATCCCGAAGAACGTCTTGTGCGGGTAAAGCTGCCACAACCCACCGAGAAATCCCGCCAGCCAGTTGCCGACGAAGATGGCCACGAACCACACGCCCATGAGCATTCCCGCCAGCCGCACCGGCGCCAGCTTGGTCACCAGCGACAAGCCGATCGGCGACAGGCACAGCTCGCCAATCGTGTGCATGAAATAGGCGAGCACCAGCCACATCGCCGAGACGCGCCCGGTGTCACTGCCCGCCGACGTGGCGGCGGCGACCATCGCGACGAAGCCGAGCCCGAGGAAGAACAGGCCCAGGACGAACTTCACCGTCGTCGACGGCTCCCAGCCCTTTTTGCCCAACAGCAGCCACAATGCACCCATGATCGGCGCGAACACGATGATGAACGTCGCGTTGACCGCCTGGAACATCGAGGCCGGAATCTCCCATGCGCCGATGATTGGAAGATGAATCATGCGGATGGTATTGACGTCCGCCCACAGGGTCATCGTGTTGCCGGCCTGCTCGAAGGCCATCCAGAAGAAGATGGTGAACAGCGCGATGATCGCGAGCGCCAAAATGCGGCCGCGCTCCTTGTCAGTCTCGTCGTGAGCCGCGGCTTCGGTCGATGGCGGCGCGGCCACCGGTAGCTCGACGTTGATCGCGGCCAAGCGCGGCTGCCCGACCATGAAGGTGACCAGCGCGACCAGCATGCCCACGCCCGCGGCCCAGAAGCCGTAGCGCCAGGCCACCTTTTCGCCGAGTGGGCTGCAGATGAACGGGGAAATCGCCGCGCCCAGGTTGATGCCCATGTAAAAGATCGAGAAGCCGGCGTCGCGGCGCGGGTCGCCTTTGCGATAGAGCTTGCCCACCAGCGTCGAGATGTTGGCCTTGAACAGCCCGTTGCCGATGATCAGGATGAACAGCGCGATGAACAGAAAGGTCCGCGTCTGCACGCCCAGGATGAAGTAGCCGATCGACAGTAGCACCGCGCCCGTCATGATCGATTTTCGGTAGCCGAGCACGCGGTCGGCGATGAGCCCGCCGAAGATCGGCGTCAAGTAGACGAGCCCGGTGTACCAGCCGTACAGGCGCGAGGCCTGCGGCTGCGAAAAATCCAGCCCTTTGATGAGGTACAGCACCAAGAGGCCGCGCATGCCGTAGTAGCCGAAGCGCTCCCACATCTCGGTGAAGAACAGGACGTAGAGTCCGTTCGGGTGCTTCTCGTCTTCTACCTTGATGGCTGGTGCTGACTCCACGCTCACTCCATTTCAAGAGAGACTTCTTCAACCGACAAAACGCTCAATGTCGAGCTCAAGGTCAACGTTTCAGCGCGTTGGCCAATTCCTCGTACAGGTGAATCGCGCTGCGGATCGATCCGCTGAAGTCGCGCAGGTGCAGGCTCTCGTTCTCGGAGTGCGCATTGGTGTACGGGTCTTCGACGCCGATGAGCAGCGCCGGCACGCCACCCAGCTCGCGGGCAAACGGCTCGACGAACGGGATGCCGCCGCCGCAGCCAATGGTCACCGGCGCTTTGCCGTAGCCTTTTTCCAGCGCGCGAAACGCCGCTTGGAACGCCGGGTGCGACGAGTCGGTGTACCACCAGTCGGTGCACGCTTCGGTCTCGATGTGGACTTCGACGCCCCATGGCGCCGAGTCGCGCAGCTGCTTGACCAGGAGTGCGTGCACCTCTTTGGCCACCAGGTTGGGCACGGTGCGAATGCCGACACGCGCCCAGGCCGACTCGTTGACGATGTTGCGCGCGTCTTTTTTCGTCGAGGCCGCCAAGGCGTTGATGCTCAACGACGGCTGGCGCCAGATCATCTCCCACGGGTCGCGGCCGCCGAGCAGCTGCGTCGCCGCCAAAAAGCCGGCCTGCGCGCGGAATTTTTCGGTGTCGGAGGGGAGCGCTTTGATCGACGCCCGCTCCTCGGCGGTCAGTGGCCGCACCTGATCGTACAGACCGGGCAGCGCAATCGAGCCGTCATCGTTGACCAGCGTCGCCAGCATCTTGCACAGCGCCATCGTGGCGTCGGGAATCGGCCCGCCCCACATGCCGGAGTGCAGCGACTGCGCCAGCGCGCGCACCTCGACGTCGACCACCACCAGCCCGCGCAGCGCCGTGGTCACCGACGGCAGACCGGTGTCGAAGTTGCTGGTGTCGGTCAGAACGATGGCATCGGCGGCGAGCAGCGCTTTGTGGGCGCGGAGAAAATCGGTCAGGTGGCTCGACCCGATCTCCTCTTCGCCCTCGACGATGATTTTGACGTTGAGCGGCAGCTTGCCGGCCGACTTGAGCCAAGCCTCGACCGCGGTCGTGTGGATCACCACGCCGGCCTTGTCGTCGGCGGTGCCGCGTCCGTACAGCCGCCCGTCGCGCTCGGTGGGCACAAAGGGCGGCGACTGCCAGCGCGTCTCGTCGCCGGCCGGCTGCACGTCGTGGTGTGCGTACAAAAGCAGGGTCGGCGCGCCCGGCGCTCCGAGCCACTCGCCGTACACATAAGGATGGGCGTCGCCGACGCGCAGGAGCTGCACGTTGGCAAAGCCGCGCTCAACGAGGAGCTTCTGGGTCGCCTAGGCGCTGTAGACGACGCGCGACGGGTCGAAGCCGGCAAACGACACGCTCGGGATGCGCGCCAGCGTCTTCAAATCCTCGAGATAAGTGGCGGTATGCGCTTCGTAATGGCGGAGCGCGTCGGCAGTCGACATAGCGGCCCTTTAGCACGGCAGGCCGATCAATTCCAACCGTGCTGGCGGTTCAGGTTCAGCTCCCGTCCTTGATGCACGCCGAGATCGCGGGTAGACAGGCGGCCGCGTTGCAGTCCGGGCTGTCGATGAGACAGACCCGTTCCAAGAGATTGGCCACCGCGTCCTTCTCGCAGCGGACACAGGTGCCCGACGGCGTCCCCGGGGGATCGGCTTGGCCGTCGCAGCGCGGGGCCGCACCAGCGCGCGGCTGCCTGCAATAGGCCGGGCCACAGGCGACGGCGGCGTTGAACAGATAGACGGCGCGTGCTGTCGCCGAGCGGTTGCAGCGCAGGGTGCAGTTGGGATCATTTTCGCAGCTGTCGACGCAGCGGCTATAGCCTTGGCAGCCGTGCTCGCCGTCGAGGTCGCCGAGTTGCGGCGGCAGATCGGGCAGGGCGAAGTCGAACGCCAGCGCGAAATCGGCGGCCGGCGGCGGTAGATCTATAGTCGCCAGATCGTTCAGGCTCGCGCTCAACGGCGGCGTGCGACAACCGCCGATGGCCAAAAGGAGGAGCAGGGCGGCTCGTTGCACCATGCTGCCAAGCTACCGCATTGGTGGCCGTATTGGCGGGACCCGCTGCTATACTGACGCCCGTGCCCAAGATCCCCCAAGGTGGCCCGCTGCATCCGATAACGCTCGATGGCGGTGAGAGCCCCTGGCGAGCGCCGTCTCGACGGTCGGTCCTGCGCGCGCTGGGAATCGTCGTGCTGGCGGCGCCGTTCGGTCGTCGCGGCCTCGAAGCGCTGGCCGGCAGCTGGCGCCGATCGCGCCATCGCGCGCCCGATGACCTGGCGCCGATTCCGTGGATTGGTCATTGCTGAGCCCATCTGACGACCACGCTCCCGGCGCCTTTCGCCAAGTCCCGCGCACCGGCGTCATCTATGTCACCACCGAGGCGCAGCGACGCGGCTACTCGCCCAACCATCCGGACTGGTGCAACCTTGGGCAGGGGCAACCGGAGACCGGCGAGCTGCCTGGCGCGCCGCCGCGGGTGCATCAAGTCGCCGTCGGTGTCGATGACCAGGACTACGCACCGGTGGCCGGCCTGTGGGAGCTGCGCGAGGCGATCGCGTCGCTCTACAACCAGCTTTTTCGTAAGGGCATGGGCTCGCAATATTCGGCGGAGAACGTCTGCGTCTCCGGTGGTGGCCGAGCGTCACTGACGCGCGCGGCGGCCAGCCTGGGGCACATCAACCTGGGCCATTTTTTGCCCGACTACACAGCCTACGAAGAGCTGCTCGATATTTTCAAAGCGTTCACCGCGATTCCGATCTTGCTCGAAGGCGAGCGCGGCTATTCGTTCACCGGCGACGATTTCCGTCGCGAGGTGCAGGGGCGCGGTTTGTCGGCGGTGCTCCTGTCCAATCCGTGCAACCCGACGGGCAAGCTGGTCGACGGCGACGACATGAGCCGCTGGGTGCAGGTGGCGCGCGAGCTGGATTGTACGCTGCTGCTCGACGAATTCTATTCTCACTATATTTACCGCGGAAGACCTGGTTCGGCAGCTACGGCAAATAGCAGCCGTAGCGCGAATATTGCCACTGCAGCGCGTTACGTCGAGAATGTCGACCGCGATCCGGTCCTCCTGTTCGATGGCTTTACCAAGAATTGGCGCTATCCGGGCTGGCGCGTCACCTGGTCACTCGGCCCCAAGACGGTCGTCGAGGCGCTCGCCTCCGCGGGCTCTTTTCTCGACGGTGGCGGAAGTAAGCCGCTGCAGCGAGCGGCGCTGCCGCTATTGACCGAGGCGCACGTGCTGGCCGAGACCGCGGCGATTCAGGCGGCTTTTCGGCCCAAGCGCGATCGCATGCTGTCGGAGCTGGAGCGGCTGGGCATCGGCATCGACCGCGCGCCCGACGGGACCTTTTACGCGTGGGGCAGCGTGGCCAATTTGCCGCCGCCGCTCAACGACGGCATGGGGTTTTTTCGTGCCGCGCTCGAGCGCCAGGTGATCGTTGTGCCGGGCGAGTTCTTCGACGTCAACCCGGGCAAGCGCCGCTCGGGTCGCGCCTCACGCTTCCGCGATCACGTGCGCTTCTCGTTCGGTCCCGCGCCGGCGGTCCTGGACAAAGCGCTGGAGCGGATCGGCCACATGATCAGCGACGCGGCCGCGAATACCAAATAGCAGATGGGGACACGATCAGATCGATGAGATCGATCTGATCGACCGGAAGCTCAGGACTTGGCGTCGGTGCAGTAGAGCTCGTCGAGCTCTTTTTTGTAGTTGCTCTCGACCACCTTGCGCTTGACCTTCAAGCTGGCGGTAATCTCGCCCGACTCCTGTGAGAAATCCTTCTCCAGGATCGCGAATTTTTTGATCTGTTCGTGGCGCGCCAGCTCTTTGTTGAGCTGCTCGACGGCGCCCGAAATGAGCGTGTGCACGTCGGCGTCGCTGGCCCATTTTCCGTCGGTGAGCACGGGCTTCTCGTGGCTCTTGGACCAGCCGGCCAGTGCATCCGGGTCGATGGTGACGAGCGCGCTGACGTAGCTGCGGTTGTTGCCCACCACCAGCGCCTGGCTGATGTAAGGCGACAGCGCCTTGAGCTTGCCCTCGAGCGCCTGCGGCGCGACGTACTTGCCGTTGGAGGTCTTGATCAAATCCTTCTTCCGGTCGGTGATGCGCAAAAATCCATCCTCGACCACGCCGATGTCGCCGGTATGCAGCCAGCCCTCTTTGTCGAGCGCCTCGGCAGTAGCGTCGGCCAGGCCGCGGTAGCCGCGCATGATGCCGCGCCCGCGCAGGAGGACCTCGCCGTCCTCGGCAGCAATGCGCATCTCCATCCCCGGCACGGCGGGCCCGACGGTGCCGACGCGATAGCGGTCGGGGCGATTGACGAAGCTGGCGGCGTTGGACTCGGTCAGCCCGTAGCCCTCGAGGATGAGCAGCCCGGCGGCGTGGAAAAATTCCGACACCTCGACCGCCAGCGGCGCCGACCCCGAGACGAAAAACCGCAGCTTGCCGCCGAAGCGCGCGCGCACCTTTTCAAACACCAGCTTATCGGCCAGGCGATGCTGCACGAGGAGCAGCACGCCGGGAGACTGTCCGCGCTGGCGCAGCGCCGAGACCTGCTTGCCGACCCCCAGCGCCCAGCCGAACAGCGCCTTTTTGACCGCACCACCACTGGACGCCATGGTCAGGATGCGGCTGTAGGCCTTTTCGAAAATGCGCGGCACCGCCGCCGCCCAGGTCGGCTGCACGACCGCCAAATTGTCGAGCAGCTTGTCGACGCGTCCGTCGACCGCGGTGGGAAATCCGATGCGCAGCTGCAGGACCTCCATGACCTTGCCAAAGACGTGCGACAGCGGCAGCCACAGATATTGCAAATCGGTCGCCGCCAAAAGGCCGAGCGCGTGCACCGCCTCGGATTCGTAGATCCAGGAGTCGTGCGTGGCCTCCACGCCCTTGGGCAGACCGGTGGTCCCCGACGTGTAGCAGAGCGTGGCCAGCTGGCTCGGCTCGATCGCGCGCACCACCTCCTCGAAGCGGCGTGGCGCCTCGGCGTCGACGGCGCGGCCGCGCTCCTCGAGCTCGGCAAAGGTGAGCACGCGATCGCTCCAGCCGGCGGGCACAGGCTCGGGCTTGGCGCCCTCCATGACGATGATCTGCTCGAGCGCCGGCAGCTGCGCGCGATCCCCGAAGAGCGTCGCGAGCTTCTTCCACTGTTCGGCATTTTCGATGAACAGCATGCGCGCGCCTGAATCGCGGAGGATGTGCGCTGACTCGTCGGCGCTGTTCGACGGATAGATCATCGTTGAGGCTGCGCCGGCGCACAAAATCGCGAGGTCGGCCAGGATCCACTCGTAACGCGTCGACGACAAGATCGCGCCTCGATCTCCTGGAGCTAGGCCGAGGGCTCGCGCGCCCGACGACAAACGGCGAACACGATCGCCGGCCTGACGCCACGTGACGCGGGGCCACGGCTCGCCCGCTTTGGTCGGCGGCAGCCAGAAGGCCTCGGCGTCGGGCGTCTCAGCGACGCGCCACAAAAGCAGCTCGGCGATGGTGCGGCTGGGCGCCTTGGCGGTCAGTGGCGTGGTGATGGATGTGCTGTCGGACGGGGGAGTGTTGTTTGGCACGGAAGCCATCCTACACAGGGTTTATCATCGTGCGCATGGATTGGTTTCCCGACGAGCCGGAGGTACCCGAGACGGACCGCGTGCAGGGGCAATGCGGCGTGCGCTACGAAGACGTCAGTCAGGAGGGGCAGCTCTTGCTCTTGTCGACGCTGTATCCGCTGGGCGACGTGGTGTGGCGCCAGCTCCTCGGAAATCATCCGCTCACTGCGCGGCCGCAAGACACGGGCGTGCTGCCGATCTTGTCGCGTCTTTTAGTCGAGACCACAGCCAGCCCGATCTCCGTCGCAGCGGCGCTCGACGTCGACGCTCGAATTCAGCTGGCGCATGGATTGGTCGACTGTCGCGTCGACCGCATCTACCTCAATATTTGGATGCGACTGTTTGGCGTTGTGGCCCGGACCAATGCGCCGCGGCCTGCCGGTGCGGGAGCCAGCGTCCAGGTGGCGCGCGTGTTCGTCGAGCATGTGCTGACGCGGCCGTTCGCGGCGCCGGCCGAACGCAAGGTGACGGCGTTGGAGGTGCCCGATTTTCCCGCCGTTCCGCCGACCGAGTGGCCGCTGCGCACGCCGGCCGATGTGCTGGCGTGTCCGTCCGACGCGCGTCTGGTCGATGCGTCGCCGGTGAGCGAAACGCACGAGGTGGTGTTCGGCTACAACCACACCGACTCCAACCGACACGTCAACTCGCTGGTCTATCCGCGGCTGTTCCTCGAAGCCGCGCTACGCCGCTTCGCTGCCCACGGCTGGGACACCCGTCGCCACGCGCGCCGCCTCGAAGTCGCATTCCGCAAACCCTGCTTTGCCGGGCAGACGGCGACAATAGCCGTCGCTGCGCTCGACCGCGGCGAGCCCTCGGCCACGCAGCACGGCGCCGTCGGCGCATTCGGCGCATTTCACTCCGCCGAGGCGCCGCTCGAACGGCCGCACTGCACGCTACAGATGTGGTTCGACTAGCGCTACTCGACGATTCGGAACTCGACGCGGCGGTTG